>CAZMQC010000007.1:0-6725 GCA_964568295.1 uncultured Spongiibacteraceae bacterium
CTTCACAATGCCCGCTACTCTGCTTTTGCGAGCGCCAGACTTTTTGCTGATAAAGCTGATCAATGCTGGCTTGTAATTCTGGCGCAGCCAGTTGACACAGCGGAATGGGCAATAGTTGATCGTTATCACCATCCAACATACCGAACACATCATCACGATAATGCAGTTGCACCCGATTGCGATAGTGCAATCGTTCAGGCGCAGCAAGTACCTCGATTGCAGGAGCGTCAAAACGCTGCATTAATCGTTGCAGCGCTGCTTTTTTATAACTTAATTCACTGGAATAATCGGTGTGTAAATAAGCGCAGCCAGGGCACTCATTAAAATGTGGGCAGCTTGGCGTAATACGATTATCCGCATGCTTGTCTAAGGTCTGCAACTGGGCAAAACGCACGCCTTTTTTCTGTTTAATGATTTTCGCCGTGCCCGTTTCCTGCGGCAGGGTTTTGCTAATAAAAGTAATTTTATCCGCGCTTTTATCAACGCCTTGTCCTAATCCATCGACGGACTCAATTGTAAAAGAGAATGCAGTAGGTTGCTCAGTATTGAGCTTAGTTTTGCGTGAACGTTGCATAGCGTTCAACTATTCTTCAATCGCAGCAAGCGTGCGCAGACTGTTCGAATCCAGCAATTCAACATCTTTCTGATTTAAGGCAATCAGATTTTCTTTTGCAAAACGACTAAATATACGGCTAACAGTTTCAACAGTTAAACCCAAATAGTTACCAATATCGGTACGTGACATCGGCAAACGCAAGTGAGTTGCTGACATACCCCGATTTGCATTGCGGTCAGAAATATTCAGCAATAACGCGGCAATACGTTGCTCTGCCGTTTTTTTGCTCAACATGGTAATCAACTGTTGATCACTGGTAATTTCCTGACTCATTAATTGAAAAAAGTGCATCTGCAAATTCGGCAATTCAATCGTCAGTTCTTGGAAATGGGTAAAAGGAATTTCACAAATTGCGGTGGTTTCAAGCGCTTTAGCGGAAGTTGAATACTTATGCTTATTAATACCATCCATGCCGAAGACTTCACCAGGAAAGTAAAAACCAGTGATTTGCTCATCGCCATTATCGGTAATACGGTAGGTTTTTATGTAGCCTGAGCGAATTGCAAAAATCGCATGAAAGGTTTCGCCTGCTCGATAAATATGCTCGCCGCGCTGACTGATACGACCGCGCTTGACGATTTCATCTAGCTTAACAATATCTTGGCTACTGAGCGCCACCGGCAAACAAATTTTACCCAAACGGCAACGCATACAACTGATGGCATTTTCATCAAAATTGGGGCAAAGATTGTCAGTCATGTTAATCCAGAAAATAAAAATTTTCCGAATTATAGTATTTTTGACAGTTTAAGGGTATCGCTTCGCGCGTAAGCGTCAAAAATTAAACAAATATTACGTAGCATGGCGCGACCTTGCTGAGAAACCGCGATACTCCAACGATCAAATGTTAGCAAGCCATCGCTTTCCATCTGCTGCAAACTTGCCAAACAATCAGCAAAATAAACGAAAAAATCTTCTTCAAAACGTTCTTCCCATTCGGCAATATCCAAGCGCAAATTGCTAATAATCGACATAATCACCGCCCGACGCTTTAAATCATCAGACGAAACAATAAAGCCTTTTTCAATCGGCAACTGCCCATTATCCAATGCCGCATAATAGCGTTCGATTTGCTTAGCATTTTGAGCAAAATAATCACGCCCATTGCTAATGGCCGACATACCCATCGCCACTAGAAATTCAGAATGATTGGTAGAATAACCCTGAAAATTGCGTTGCAACCTGCCATTTTTTTGCGCAAGCGCTAAGGCATCATTGGGCTTAACAAAGTGATCCATGCCAATATATTCGAAACCCGCTTGGGTTAATTTATCGCCAATCAAGCCCAAGAAATGCAATTTATCATTAGCGCTTGGCAGTTGCATTCGGTCAATCGAACGTTGCGTTGGAAAACGCTCAGGCAAATGCGCATAGTTATAAAAGGCGATTCGATCTATATCTAAACGAATAACTTTATCTAAGGTATCTTCTAGCGTTTGTAAGGTTTGCAGCGGCAAACCATAAATCAAATCGACGTTAATCGACTGAAAGCCATAATCACGTGCAGCATCAACTAACGCTTTAACATCCTCGTAGCGATTAACCCGATTAACTGCCTTTTGCACATCTTCGGCAAAGTCCTGTACACCAAAGCTAATACGATTAAAGCCCAAACCTTTTAGCAAGGCTAAGGTATCTTTACTAATGGTGCGCGGGTCGATTTCAACACTGTATTCGCGCGACTCATCTTCTGAAAGCTCGAAATAAGTGGATAGCTGAAATATAAGGCGGGTTAGCTGCCCAGCATCCAAATAAGTGGGCGTACCGCCACCTAAGTGCAATTGACTGACTTTTTTATTAGCACCAATCGCTTGGCGTAACAGCACCATTTCTTTTTCAAGATAGCTTAAATACTCATCCGCCACGCCTTGCTTGCGCGTTACGATTTTATTACACGCGCAGTAATAGCAAATATCTTGGCAAAACGGGATATGCACGTATAAAGAAATAGCTTGCTCGGTCTCAGCCACTTTAGCCAAGCATTGCAAATAATCTTGATGACCGAAATCCTCAAACTGCATCGCCGTCGGATAGGAAGTGTAGCGCGGCCCACGCTGATCGTATTTTTCAATTAGCTGACTATCAAAAATGGGCGCTATTGGCTCAACGACTGCCATCACTATGCATACCTTAATGGTTCAAACAAGTTATAGGCTAAAGCTAAGCAGCGAAATAACGAATGATTTGCATCAAAAGAAGTGGTTTTGATGCGACAAACAACAAGCTAACGATTGAATGCTAGCTGCAAAGCGAAAAACATCAAACTGATCCCCGCCAAACGTTTCAGCCACAACACTAATTGAGGGCGTTGACGCAAAGGCTCAATTAATAAACGCAGCAATAGCCAAAACAGAAAACCATATAGGCAGGTAATCACCGCGACGGTTAGCGCCATAATGGCGATAGTTTGCGTCCCTTGATAATTTTCAGCATCAATAAATTGCGGAAAAAAAGCCATGTAAAACATAATAGCCTTAGGATTCAACAAAGTGACTAGTAATCCCTGTTGCCAATAACTGCCCGACAACTGCTTCATTTCCATTGCATCGGCTTTGCTTTTCAGCAAGGCAAAACCCAAGTAAAACAGATAAATCGCACCTAGCCACTGCAAAGTTTTAAAAGCAGTCGGATAGCTAATCAGAAAAGCCGCCACACCCGCTGTTGCCAACCACAAAATAATCTGGTCGCCAACAATCACGCCGAGCAAGGTATATAAACCGCCTTTAAAACCGCCGCGCCCAATCGCCATCATAAACACTAAATTGCCCGGCCCTGGCAAGATAAGCAGAATCAGAAACGCAACGATGAACAGACCATAGTCAGTAATACCGACAACATCCATGGTAAAACCTCAAAAGCGCTCATTTTACGGATTTTTATTAGTCAGCGAGCGGGGTTAAGTGGATTTAATTTCAAATAATACAACTTTACACTTTTTAATTTTATGTAAAGTCATTTATAATGACGATTGTGTATAGTAGTTTGAAAATCTTTGCATCAACAACGCACTGTGGCATTATCGCGCCATCGTAGCAATCTCATTAAGGTAATTTATTGTGAGCAAATTAGCGACAGAACGCGTTTTAAGCGTACATCATTGGAATGACACTCTATTCAGCTTCCGCACCACGCGCGATCCCGCGTTAAAATTTGAAAATGGTCAGTTTGTGATGATTGGCTTACAGGTTGACGGTCGCCCTTTATTACGCGCCTATTCGATTGCAAGCCCTAATTATGATGAAAACCTAGAGTTTTACAGCATCAAGGTTCAGGACGGTCCATTAACTTCGCGTTTACAGAACTTACAAGTTGGCGATGAAGTGTTAGTTTCGCGTAAACCCACGGGCACGCTTTTGGTATCGGACTTATTACCCGGTAAAAATCTATACTTTCTCTCAACAGGCACAGGGCTTGCGCCGTTCTTGTCGTTAGTACAAGACCCTGAAGTATATGAGCGCTTTGATAAAATTATTTTAGTGCATGGTGTGCGTTATAAAAGTGAACTCGCTTATGCCGATTTCTTTGAAAATGAATTACCGAACAATGAATACTTTGGTGATGAAATAAAGCAGAAGTTGATTTACTACCCAACGGTTACACGCGAACCGTTTAAAAATCAGGGCAGGATTACCGACTTGATGCTGAGCGGCAAATTATTTGAAGATATTGGCTTGCCGCCTATGAATCCAGAAACTGACCGCGTTATGATTTGCGGTAGTGAAGCGATGCTGAAAGATTTATGTACCGTACTGGATGGCTTTGGTATGCGTATGTCGAGCTTTATCGGTGACACCGCGCACTATGTCATTGAAAAAGCCTTTGCTGAAAAATAATCAGCAGCGCCAAAACACTGAAAGCCCTCCAATGAGGGCTTTTTTATTGGTATTTTTAGGCAAAAAAACAGACTCTTATGAGCCTGCTTTTACTGTTTTTCGTTTTATTTTTGAGCAGCGTACAGACGAGGTAAGGTTTGTGTTCCCCAATACCAAACAACTGCGGGCATCCAGAACCAACAACTATTAGAGAAAATAAATTTAGCTAACCAATTACTGGCAACCGTGGTATCCACATGCGGGAAGCCATGCAGGATTTCATCGAAATAATAATAAATGGTTGGCCACATATGCAATGCCGCACATAGCATTAATGCATATACAGCAGTTGTACTGGTTTGACCAGATTTAAACCATTTATAAATAGCAAATGAGCTAATCAGCGCCACTACACAAGCGGAGCTTTCCGCTGCCAATACAAAAAAGCTAGGGTCAGCATAACGACTATCGCCACCTTCCACATACACCGTCCACATGTAGGTCCATAGCGCATCTGGATGTTTAGCCATCGTTTCGTAAAATAGAACCCATGGTATTTCGTAAGTCAGTGCGGTAATGGAATAAGTAATTACCCAAGTCTGCACCATCAACGTTAAACGGTCCCAGTTGCTGTGATTAGCCAATCCTTTTAGTGGTAACCACACCGTGAATAGCATACCGTACATAGCTATATCGAATACCCAGAAGTTCAGGTAAGCCATATATTTGCGTTCAATATCAAATAAATAAACACCTCCCATTCCTACCGGCACAACTGTAGCCAATAGAAAAATAAAGAAGCTCAGGATATAAATATAGTCTTTCCCAACTTTTGCTTGCGTATGCATATCAACCTCTTTTTTATTTTTAGAACCTGCAATATTTACAAACTTTACAATAAAAGTAAATGTGTAAAATAGAAATATTATGCTTTTTTGTGTAAGCTTTGCTCATTCAGTTCAAACGTCATCAACAATGCGCCGAAAAATACACATCCCACTTCTGCTTTCGCTGATAAGTGGCAGCAGTTATGCAGACTCTTATTTACAGCAGCGCTTAGCGCAAGAAACAAAATCCTATGAAAATAGCTGGGTGCTGATTCCGCACAAAAACAACTACATCTTACCCGCAACTTATATTCATCGCGCGGATGCGGCGATTAATCCGGGTGGAGATTACCGTTTAAAGCACGCTGAAACCAAATTCCAAGTTAGCTTTAAAACCTTGGTATTCCCACACCCCATTTTCAAAGATAACGGCTTATTATTTGTTTCTTATACCAACACCTCGGTTTGGCAGTCTTACAATCGCACTAACTCCAGTCCCTTCCGCGACAGCAACCATGAGCCAGAGATTTTTATGTTTTTCCACACCCCTTGGCAGTGGAAAAGTTTTAGTATGCCTTTAATTATGCCCGGCATAAATCATCAAAGTAATGGGCAAAATGGTACGCGTTCGCGCAGTTGGAATCGTATTTATCTAAAAAGCTACGTGGAGTATCACGACTGGTTATTTGCATTCAAACCATGGCTACGCATACCCGAAAGGAAAAAGCGTCACATTAACGATGCTAAGGGCGATGACAATCCCGATATACAGCATTATTTAGGACATTTTGAGTTTGAAATAGGTAAAAAATTTGGTGATAACCAATTCAATCTGCTTATTCGCAACAACTTAAAACAAGATAACAAAGGTTATGTACAGGTTAATTTCACCCGTCCGTTTGGCAATCACATTAAAGCTTATGTGCAATTAAGCCACGGTTATGGCGAAATGCTACTGGATTATAATCAGAGAAACACACGGATTGGTTTTGGCTTTATGTTTAATAATGGCCTATAAAAAAACCGCGCTTTTGGCGCGGTTTTTGTTTAGCGAGTCCCCATCGTTCTGAGGTTGGCAGGTGAGTAGTAGGTTTCTCCTTGCGGCGTTCCCATCAAGTTGGGCTGAGCCGTTTCATTAACCAGACGGGTAGCAATATAAGCGCTAGCACTTAAGTCATGGAAAATTTGTGCTCTAGCAACAAACCCTTTTAAGGCAAAGTCATACACAGTCGCAAATACACCTACGCGCCATAGATTGCCACGACCATCGTAGCTTTCTGATAACGAAATATGCCAACTATCTTCGTCAATGTAGAAACGGCGTTTTGCATAAACGTGTCTTGCACCTTTTTTCAAGTTTGCCTCAACAACCCATACGCGATGCTTTTCGTAACGCATGAACTCTGGGTTTTCATGACCTGTTTGCAATAAGGTTTTGTAATCCACTTTAGGCGAATCAAACTTATAGTT
>CAZMQC010000007.1:6825-8706 GCA_964568295.1 uncultured Spongiibacteraceae bacterium
ATAATACGCGCATTCCACATCACTTCAGCAGCATTTTTTGGAATTGGGAATGGTGCGCCACCTGTATAGTTTTGCAAACCATCAATACCGTTTACTAATACGGTATTAACCGCGTTCCAGGCCGTTCTTCTTTCAGTTAATTGCGCCCAACGTCCATCACGATGCGATGGATAAACATGCACACTATAAGTATCAGGGTATTTCTTTAATAGTGCCTTAACACCTTCAGAGAGATTAGCCTCATATCTCGCCATATTCTGCGCGTTAATTTTAATAATCGGCTTTTCTTTCTCGTAAGGATCTGGATAAACGTCACCGCTACCCATATAAGAAAGACCTGCAGGCACTCCATTCATCGAACCAGTCCACGCAGGGATAGAACCATCAGCATTACCTGATTTTTGTCCGCCCATTGGGGTTAATTCAGATCCCAGTTTTCGCGCTTCTTGCTGCGAAACTGCAGCATTGGCTACTGATGCGATTAACGACACGCTTAATAAGCTACTCGTTAGTATATTTTTAATTTTCATCGCGCTAATAAACCCCGTTTATTGCCTTATTTGCATTTTATTAGACTAAAATTTTTGTGAATGTTCTCACAAGCTTAGTTAAATTAGTGCTTACATTTTTTTCATTATCATTAACAGCAAAAATCGGACAACCGATTTTTGCTGTCTGATTATGCTAATTTTTGATTAGCCTGTTCTTTAAGCTTTCTTTTTTCTTCTTTTTCAACCATTTTTTCAGGCTTAATCAAGAAGTGTGCCAAAGCAGGCAATAACCAGATTGAGCCAACCATATTCCACAAGAACATAAAGGTTAGCAATTTACCCATGTCTGCTTGGAATTTAATCGGCGACCAAATCCATGTTGCCACACCAATCGCTAAGGCAAGACCTGTCAATACCACTGCCTTACCGGTAGTTTTCAAGGTATTAAAGTAAGCTTCTTGTAACGGCATACCTTCTTTGAGGTAAAACGCTAAACGGTTATAAATATAAATACCATAATCCACACCCAAACCAACGCCCAACCCGATAACCGGCAAGGTTGCTACTTTGGTACCAATGCCCCAATAGGCCATCAATGCTTGGCAAAGCGCTGAAGTAAGGGTTAACGGAATAATAATACAAGCAACCGCGGCCAATGAGTTAAAGGTAATAAACACGAAAATTGATACCGCTGCATACACCAACCACAACATGGTATTTTGCGCTTTTTCAATCACTTGGTTAGTTGCCGCTTCAATACCCGCATTACCCGTTGCCAATTGGAACTCTAAATTAGGCATTTTGTTTTCTTCGATGAATTTCTCAGCCGCTTCGACAACTCGCTCTAAGGTTTCTGCTTTATGGTCAGCCAAGAACAATACTAAAGGTGCAAAGCTACATTCAGTATTCACTAGCTGTTTAGGCACTTGGAAGAAGGTACTGTCGATAGCACGTTGATCACGAGGAATGGTATTCCATTTCAAGTTACCTTCGTTAAAGCCGGTCAATACTTGGCGGATAACAAAAGAAAGCGACACGGCTGACTGAACACCTTGCACGTTTTCCATAGTCCACGCCATACGATCAATCACTTCTAAGTTTTCATAGCTTGAACAAGCTTGCGCTGGCGTTTTGATCATAATGACAAACATATCCGAGCTAACCGTATAGTTATCCGAAATATATTTATTGTCTAAGTTATAAACCGAGTCAGGATGCAACTCAGGCGCACCATCGTCTAAGTCACCAATTTTTAGATCTTTACCGCCGTATATACCGATACCGAAACCAATCAATGCTAGCAATATCGAGAAACCTGCCACTTTAGGATTAGCAAAGTTAGATAATTTTTCCCAAACAACTGGATGTTTTTGGCTTTGACTATTGATAT
>CAZMQC010000007.1:8806-12508 GCA_964568295.1 uncultured Spongiibacteraceae bacterium
GAATAGCCGTATAAAAGAATAGCGGTAATAACAAAGGCAATGGCAAAGAAGAAAACAATCGACTTACCACCCTCAGACAAGTCACCGATTAGCTTTGCTACACCAATGATATGAATTTTAATTTTATCGCTTTGATATTTCTCACGAATATTTTTTTCTAACTGACGCGAGAACTCAACATAATCAAGCTGTTCACCGGTTTCTGGATCACGGTCAAACAAGCTAGCTTGCACGATACTGGATTTAAAGTTATCAGAAATTAAGCTTCCTACGCGACCAGAACGTAAAACGTTTTGGCGTAATTCATTAAGCTTTTCGTCAGACCCATCATAAGCATCGGGAATAACTGGGCCGCCTTCAAAGCCTTCTTCGGTCACTTCAATCCAGCGCACATTGGGCGTCCAAAGCGACTCCAATCCACGGCGGTCAACGCCTGGCACATAAAACAGTTCATCACTGATTTTAGCAAGAACTTCCATATATTCTTTGTCAAAAATATCGCCTTCTGTTGTTTCAACAGCTACTTGAATAACCGTTCCCGCAGCACCCAAATCATCCAAGTTATTTATCATATTTTTAATAAATGGATGCTCGGTTGGAATCATTTTTAAGAAACTGGTATCAGGCTTAATTTGCGCAGCATTCCAAGTCAAAAAAACCGTAGCAATGGTAAAAATTAACAACAATAACAAGCGATTATTAAAAATCACTCGTTCATAAATTTTAGCTTCAGAACCGTATTGGTAAGAACCTAGGTTATTTGCTTGCTCAGACATCTTCAGCTCCAACTTGATTATTCTTTAATTGCTGCATTTGCATCGAAATGATGTATGCCACCTTGCCCAACCAGCAGCAACTTGCCATTTTCTAAAATAATGCCTTTACTCAAACTTGAACGGCTTGGCAAAATGTATTGGTTAAATTCCTCACCTTGATTATGGCTTAGCGCAATGGTTCCACCTGCGCCCACAAGCAAGATACTATCACCATTAATCGACGCGCCCGCTAACGAGTAATCCACATCAGGTTGCAACTCTTTCCATTGCTCACCTTTGTCAGTAATTAAGTAGCTAATACCACGCAAGCCTGTTGCAACAATCATGCTGCCATCCTCATTGCTTGCCAAGCCAAAAAATGTACCTTCCTCATCCCATTCAATACGGTTCCACGTATCCCCATAGTTTTGGCTAACACTTAAAAAACCAAATTCACCCGCAATGGCTACCACACCATTTGGAGCGCCGGCGATAGCATTGACGTGACCACCGTCGATTGCATCAGCAAAATCGTCAGTTCTATCATCCCAACTCAAACCACCGTCTTTAGTTTGCAATACCGTGCCAAATGCGCCCACGGCAAAACCGATATATTCATTGGCAAACCAAATATCCATGAGTGGTGGCGCAACTTCTTTGCCAGTGAGTGTTTCTTGCGCTTTTTCCACTTGATATTTAGCTTCGCCTAACTGCTCTTCTAAATCTCTTTTCTCAGCGGCAATTTCAGCTTCGTTTTTACCTTCAAGACGCGCCAAACGACGCTCTAAACGGCGCTCTTCTGCTTTCGCATCTTTAAGTTTTTGCTCATTACGTTCAGCCTGCGCTTCAAGACCATTGCGCACCAAAGTCCAGCTTTTGCCGCCATCCGTTGTTTTTACGATATTGCCGTCGTGCCCAGCTGCCCAGCCATTTTTACTGTCAACATAGTAAATCGCTGTTAGCATTTGCGCGACCGGCACAGCTTCTGCCTGCTGCCAGTTTTTACCGTTATCGGTTGACGCCAAAATATGACCGCGCTCACCCACCACGTTAATTTGTTTATCAACCTGTTGAATGCCCAACAAAAGTGAAGACTTTGCTCTAGGCATTAGGGTTGATGAAGTTGGCTCCGCGATGCTTTGCGCCGCTGTTGAAAGTGTGACACCCACAATCAAAACAGACATACAACGCTGCAAAAAAGAGGATTGCGGCATAAGGTTCTCCCGAATCTTTATTATTTTCAGTTCAATCTGGTATTTTTTATTAATCGTTTAAACAATGGATAGTTATTGTTTTTGGTCCATGTCTAAATATAGTGCGCGCGATAGTAGCACAAAGCCTCGAAGATTGTTATTAGCTTACCAAACTTTCTAATAACGCTTAGCTAAAAAAGGGAGCCAAAGCTCCCCTTTTTTAGTAGGGCAAGAAGTCAAGCGCCCAGCGGGTTCTGACTTGAGCCACTGGCTCTGCACCAAAGTTAATCATCTTCATTCTAGCCACTAAACGATTTTCCAATTGTTTATCTTTCAGCTGAGAATTAATAATTTTAACTAATGACACACTACCGTCTGGCTCGATAACCAACTCAAAGGTTACGCGACCTTGCAATGCAGGATTATCACGTAGCGCGCGGTTATAAATCGCGTACAGCGCTCCTTTATTACGGTCAAGCACAGTACGAATCTTCTCTTCGCTACGCTGTCCTTCAGCTGTTTGACGTGCCGCTTTTTCAACATCGCCACCAACATCTACGCTGGTTCCGCCTAGTGTTACGCTATCAACCTGCGTGACATCGCGACCTTGCAAGCCGCCAACGCCAGAAGAGGTTGGTACAGCTGCCGTTTTGATACCGCCACTGGTCGAAGTCGCACTACCAACGATGGTCGAGCGTTTAACTTCAGTTGCCTGCCCGCCACCTTTTGCCAACTGACCACTTGGTTGCGGCATAGTGAACGAATCGCGCAGCGCTGCCAGATCATCTTTCATTTCGAGAACGCCTGACTTTTGTGCTTTTTCACGTGCTTTTTGCACTTGCTCAGGTGTCGGCTCTTTAGGCTTCGGCTCTGGCTTAGGTTCAGGTTTCGGCTCTGGCTTAGGTTCAGGCTTTGGCTCTGGCTTCAACTCAGGTTTCGGTTCTGGCTTTTTTTCCTCAACTTTAGGCTGTTCTTTCTTTTTCAGCACTACTTTTGCCAATTGCGGCGGAAGCTTTTCCAGCTCCTCACGACTTTGTTCTGGCAGAGTAATACTTTGTATCCAAGCACCACCAATCAAAACGAGCAACATGAAAGCAACAGCAAAACCGCCAAACCTTTTGTTATCGCCGATTGATGACGACCAAGGTAGTTTTAAATTAGGGGCTAATAACATTTCTATTCTCCCCCTTTTTCACGCAGAGCCTGCGTTACTGCGAGCGAAACATCGCGATATTCAGCCTTTGCCGCTGTCGCAATAATTTTCTTCAGAATCACGTAAGGAATATGATTATCGCCTTGCACGGTTAAGGCACGACCATACATCTCCTCCTCTTCAGTCAGTTCTGGACGACGTGAAGCTTGATATTTTAATTCCTCATCAAGTTCTGGAATCACATCATCTTCAAGCGCCTTAATATCCGCAACATCAGCAATTTTCTTACCTGCTACAATTAAATCCGTATTACTGACCTGAACTAGCAGAGTCTCTTTTGGCATCTGATCGGTAATAGACACTGGCATAACGATATCATCGGTATTTTTCAATACTTGGGTATCGCCTGAGTTCACCATCAAGAAGAATACCAAAATGGTAAAAATATCCATCAATGCGGTTAAGTTTAGACCCGAATCTTGTCTTTTACGCTTATGGCTACGCGCCATGCGCTTTGCAACTGCAGATTGCTTCATGGTTCTTCCCCTCCTGTTGCGCCAGGCGGTGCATCACCTAAAGAAATATCTGGAAACAATTCCGC
>CAZMQC010000007.1:12608-18922 GCA_964568295.1 uncultured Spongiibacteraceae bacterium
ACGAATAATCAACTCGATTTGACGGTTTTCTTTGGGTTCATCAACTGAACTCTCGCCACCATCACTCGGCAGTTTTATTTCAAGCACTGTAGTAAACGACAACACCATGTTTAACAATAGCACTGGCACCAGTACTATCATCAAATTCATAAATGATGTGACGTCTAAATCTACAGGCCCATTATCTTTTTTATTGCGAGCCATAAATCACACCTTATGACAACGCTTAGCGTGTAATCATATTTAAGAATTTAACACCAGCCATTTCAAGGCTATCAACGATTTCTGTTGTTTTAGTTTGCAATAATGCGTGGCATAGCAACAATGGAATTGCCGCAATCAAACCGAATGCTGTGGTGTTCATCGCAACCGAAATACTGCTTGATAACAAAGCTGCTTTTTCAGATGGATCTGCATTGGCAACCGCGCTAAACGCTTCAATCAAACCGATGATAGTACCTAATAGACCTAATAGCGTTGCAATGTTCGCTAGGGTTGCTAAATAAGGAGTACGTTTTTCTAAACGCGGTGTTGATTCCATCACGCCTTCTTCCATTGCAGTAGCAACATCATCACGGTTAACGGTTTCACCTACACGCGCCGCACCTGCCGCGATAATACGTGTTACTGCTGCAGCTTTGTCATCAGCCATTTTTACGATGGCCGCATATTGGCCTTTTTGGATAAACGGTAGCATGGCATCAAACGCCTTGCGGTTGGTGGCTTTTGCTTTGGTTAAAAAGATATAACGCTCAATTGCAATAGCTAAACCCAACGCTAATACTGCAGCGATTGGGTACATAAACGCGCCACCTTCTTGGAAAAAACGAACAACTGTTTCCATTGATTACCACCTTTTTTTAGATTTATTGTGTTAAGTTTTATTATTAGCTTTGCGCACTAGCCTCTGTATTTCTGCGAGCTAGTTCACGGTTAATGGGCTATTCTAACGACTTTCTGTTTTTTTAACAGTAGCTATTTCCTACTTTTTATTGGTTGCATTGATATATTTAAGTTCACGATTAAAGCTATCACGGTCAATCGTATCAAAAACCGTAGATGGAATTCCTAGCTCTATATCTTTACCTAGATATTCGGGTTCTTTAATGCTTTGCCAAGGCACGATGCTAATAACGCGTGGCTGCTCTTGGCTACCCGTAATCGTTGATTCAATCGTTAGTATTTGCTGCTGGGCAGCAAAACAATTAGCGGTCAAAGCGAATAACACAACACCAACTAGTCCATATAAACCTTTATTATTCATACTCCACCTCTGAATCTAAATCAGTTGAGTAGTCATCATCGTTTTCTTGTTCATCGTCCATTTCATAATCATCGCCGTCATCAGCAGTTGCTTGTGGCAGAGCGGTATTCGCACCAGTTGATAAGGGCGCAATCCCGTAGCGACGTTCGATATCTACAATCCAGCCATTTACCTGTGGATCTGGCTCATCGAGCATATGATTATATTGGCGATAATAAACCAGCGCATCTTCCGCTCGACCTAAATATAAGTCATACAGAACGCCCACATTTCTATAAGCTGGCTCGTAGCCGCCCCAAGACTTCAAAATACCTAAATAAGCTTGCTCTGCTTGGTCAAACTCACCTTTTTCGCGCAACAAAGTTGCTTGCAAATTTCTCGCATCATAGTTCGCACTGTTAATTGTTAAGGCCCGATCTAAATAAGCTTCCGCTTGCTCAAGATTGCCTTGTTCTTTTTTCAGCACCGCCAAGTTATAAGCAGGACCCGATAAGTCAGGGTATTTTTCCAACATTTCTTTAAGCTGCTGTTCACCTAAATCTTGATTGCCGCCGCGCAACGCTTCAATCGCAAAGCGGTATTCATTCAACGCAGAACTTGGTACCTCTGCCGCGCTTTGCATATACGGACTTGGACCAAATTCACGTTTGCTAATCGGCTGCTTTTTGATGGCATCAAAGCTGAACGACTTAATTTCAAAATCCTGTTCTGCTATCTGGTTCTTAACGGGTGTTGACTGCCCGCAGGCAACCAAAAGCACAACAAGGAAAAGAGCGCACCAACGCAAATTTTGCTTAATAAATAGCATCACTATACCCTCTTTGCGCTTCTTGCTTGTTGTATCGACCTGGAACTAGTTTCGCCAAAGCTTTTAAACTCTTTTCAACCCATGCGTCATAACTGCCATGCCAAGCATTTTGTACGTTCGACTCATGCACTTCGATTGCGGTTTCCTCAAATGGATAGGCTTGCTCTTCAAGCAACATATCGTATTGCTCAAGCTCCAACTCATCCAAATCTCTAGGACGATCAGATTCCATCAAGTCTTTACTTAACTGGGCATAAATCGAACCAACATGGAACAATGACTGGGTTGTAAATTCTTGTACACCGTAGTCAATCACTTGTTGATAGCGACGCAATGCTTCTGTCATTGCTGCTTGTTTAGCCGTCAACGATTTACGCAAAGGCAAGGTTAAACGAATGCCGTTAAATTCATTCAAGTAATCTTCAGCAAACACATTTCTTGAATAAGCGGCAAGGTATCTTGACCGATCAGTTCTTTCCGCACCCGCATCGCGATCAGCAATAATGATCTTATCCAACCAATAACGACGGCGATTTTCATCATCCATTTTCTTGTACATTTCGCTTAACTTGTAGCGCACTTCCATCGCCAAATCGAAAGGCTCTGGGTACAAATGTGCGTAATCGCGGTAAATTTCAAGTGCTCGTGTATCGTTGCCTGCTTTCTCGTAGTATTCAGCTGCCAAGAATAACGCTTGGCGTTTTTTCAACGCTTCTTTACTTAAGTTAGACACACGCAATAACTCGTCTGCTGCTTTTTGGAACTCCTCCAAACCTTCATAGGCAGCCAAAATTTTACTGGTGATATCCAAGCTGATACGTTGCTGATCATAGCGCGCACGATAAGCAACCAACACATCAAGTGCACGTTGCCATTCTTCTGCGATTAACAAATAGGTTGCCGCATCATATTCAGCATTTTTGCGATATTGCGAGTTAGGCGCAACTTCCGAAACACGCAAAAACTCTTCAACCGCCTCCATTGGTTTATCTTCCGCAGCCAACGACTCAGCATGACGATAAACACTCGCAGCAATACGATCTAACAATTCTTCGCGTTGCTTATGCTCTTTAGCCTCCATTAATGCTAAGGCTTCCATATACGATTTTTCAGCTAAATCGTAAATTTCCATTTCAAAATAGCTGTGCCCTTGCACTAAATAAACTGCTAAACGCTCTTTCGGTGTACCAGGTGGCTCTAAGCCAATGAAACGTTCTGATTGATTAATCGCTTCTTCATAGTTTTTCTCGTTGTAAAGCATGTCAATCGAATCAAGCAAAATCGGTTTCGCATAAGGGCTAAAGAAGAAGTTATCGACAAACAACAACTGCGTTTCTAAGCGCGAACGAATTAGCTCATTTCTTTGCCATTCATCAGCTTCAGTTTCAATTAATTTACGATAGGCAATTACCGCTGCGTAAGCTGAATCTTCTGAGAATAGGTTGATGCCAAAGTCATAAGCAGTACGTTCATAAGCAACTATCGCCTCACGAAACTCACTGATTTCAGAGAATGCCTCACCCATCATGAATGACTTTTCAGCAGCATGTAAATCTTCAGGAAACGCGACAATAAACCGCTCATAATATTCAGTCGCTAGCTTATAATCCGCCAACATCGCTGTTTTTCTTGCTGGCGGCGGCTCACGGAAACGACTAATATCTTTTTTCGCTTGTTGCGCTCTGGCATGGTAGAAACGCGCAACTTCATCAATATAAGCATATAAAAACTGACGCAAGTATTCCTGTCTTTCAGGCCGCGCTTGTGCGTAGTATTCGCCGCGCACATCATAGTTTTCAATAAACTTCTCTTTTTCAATAAAGGCCTGCGTATAGAACTTAGCCTTTAGCATAGTCTCCAACACTTTGTTATGCAGTTCAGGCACTTTGTCAGCCATGGGCACTTTATCAATGTAAATTTGATAAGTCGCAATCGCGTCTTGGTAACGCTCTTGGCTAAAATACAAATCACCTAAGCGTTCATAGAGCAAACCTTCATAAGCGCGTTCACCCAAACGCGCATAGGTTTCAGTAATACTTGGACCGCCATCTAGGTATGAAAAAATAACACTCATGATGCGAATAGTATCTTCAACCAAGGCAATCTGGCTTGGAATAACACCTTCAATTAAGCCATCAGGAGGAATGGCTCTATCCAAAACTTTAGAGAAACTCTCCAGCGAAGGCTCATAAAAGCTTCGCTTAAATAATGACCAGCCGTGCATATACAAGGCGTTTTCATAGAACGGCGTGCCATCACCCAACTCTAAAACAGCTTGATAAGCTTCTTGCGCCATACGATATTCAGCTTGGCCAAACAGATAGTCACCACGACGGAATTGCGCCTCAAGAAAGTATTGCGATTCAGGGTAGCGGTTAACCAATTCTGTCAACGCTAGATAAGAGTTACTTGCTTCACTGGATAAATCATAAGCTTTGGCCAATTGATAATAGACGGCATCATTATCTCGATCAGAAAACTGTTGCAACACCATCTGGTAGGCTTCAATCGCTAACGAGTAGTTAGAAATATACGGTTCGCCGCCGTTATCTTCCGCACGTTGGGTTAATTGTTCTTGTAATAAAGATTCCAAGTCCGCAATACGCGCTAAAACTTCCGCCTGTTTGTAGTCATCATCAACATAGGGCAATAGCTCACGATAAGTTTGTATCAACTCGTTAGTAGAAATATTAGCTATTTCTGTCGTGCTCGATACGTAAGTTGGAAGTAACTCACCCAGTTTAAACTGATCTGAAACTGGTGCTTGGGTAAACTGTTTATTGGTAACACACGAGATTAAAACACTTGAAATAATCAACAGTGTAATTAGGCGCATTAATACCACAATCTGCTACCTCCACGTTGATAGAATTCTTCTTTCAAGTTTGCTCTCGCAATACGCGCTTGGCTTTCATAAGTCTCAATAAAACGTCTTTGCTCAAGCAAGGCTTCTTGGGTTTTCTGCAAAAGAATCTCCTGAGCACTACGTAAACTCACATCAACATCCTTCTGTAAAGCTGACAATTTGGCTTTAATATCGTTATATTCTTGTTGACTTACTGACGAGTCAAATGACTGCTGAGTGAGCGCCAAATATTCATTAAATCGCACGAGCAATGTTTGCTGTCTTGCGCTTAACTGGTTCATATCTGATGCGTGCTCATAAGTTTTACTTTCAGCGAGCTGGTACCAAATAACACCTTGCAAGCGCTCCACCCGATCGCGCAACTCATCAGCACCCTGCGTCAAACGGCTTTTGCTGCTTTTATACTGCTGATAAGTCCCTTTAAGTTTGCTGTTATCATTAGGGTTGTTCAATTCATTTTCCAAGACCGAATCAATCACACTCGGTGTGTTTTGCTGTAATTTCTTAAGATCAGCTGCCACTTTGTCCTGCATTCCTGCGCGCCAATTAGCGCGTTGCCCTGCCTGACGCTCATACACGTTGGCATAATTCTCGAACATGGCAATTGCTATTTGATACTCGTTGAGTCGTTGCTGGTAAGCTGTCAACATACCCACCTGTTCAATAAGGTGTCTAAAATCGGGTTGGATATAGGTCGCTGAAAGTAGCGGATGGATAGGCTCTGCCGATTCTTTTTGACGATAGTAGCGCACTGCAAAGGTTTGCACTTTTGCCAAATCCAAACTTTTACCGAAGGCATCAATTTCTTCGGATATTTGTAAATACTGTTTTATCGCCGCATCGTAGGCTTCCAAAGCTTGAGTAAACGCATTCGCTCTTTCATAGGCGAATGGAATTAACAAATAAGCCTGATAAACACTCATGGATTTAAACGAAAGATTAGCCAATTGACGCCAAGCTTCCAAGGCCACATCAGGCTTATAGTTATGAAATGCTGACCAGCCATAACCTAATAAAGCGCGATCTTGCCAATAACCGTTAAAAGCAATTTCCTGATAAGCATTCATAGCGAAATCATAGCGATTTAACTCGTAATTTACTTCCGCTCGACTCAAACGAATACGTTCCGCTAAAGCCAATCCTTCCTCACTGACGCCAGTATAACGTAACGCCTCATTAAACAGACGATCCGATTCTGAGATATTTTTAAGCTCGCCTGCTAACACGGCAATATTTAAGTAGCCATAGGCAAACCAAATTGCAGTATCGGCGGTTAAATTACCCAAACCATCATTAAGAACTTTCTCAGCACGACCAACCTTAGATAAGTTCTTTTCTCCATCAGCAAGCAAACAAGAAGAGCGAATAAATCTTGC
>CAZMQC010000007.1:19022-21238 GCA_964568295.1 uncultured Spongiibacteraceae bacterium
TTTGTGGGCTTGCCTGAGCTATAGATGCGAAAAACGTCAAATACAAACCTAGCCAAGCGACTAAAGAACGCTTTTGCATAGGCTTATTTTACACCCCAGTCTTTCACTGAATAAGTTGTGTCTTTACCACCTAACACTTGTAACTCTAAAGAGCGCCCTTCAAGTGTTTTTTCAAACGTTAACGTTGCCTCGCCTTTTACTTTATCGCCTTTGCGATTAGAGCCTTCAAATCTCGCCACTAAATGACGCTGCCCTAACGCAACGTTACCTTCCCATAGCGACTGAATACCGCCTAAGCGTAACGCATCAATTTCAGCGGGGGTATAAATATGAAATGTTTGCTCACGGTTATCAATGCGCAAACTCACGCTACGCAAGGTAAAATCCGCATCGGGCGCAAGCGACAAAAATACTTTGGTACGCGTTACCGGCGGAAACAATAAGTTTTCTTCGAGCTTACTCACATCTCTTTCAATCGCGTCCATATCCTTATTTAGCTGTTTAACCTGCGACCCAACATCGGCGCTGACAGGGAAAACAAGCAATAGAAAAATGGCTAACAAAATTGTTTTGATTTGCTTTAGTGTTTTCATGCTCAACCTATTGTTATTGATGTGTAAGCAGGCAATATTAATAAAACGACTTTGGCGAGGCTCGACGGTTGTTTATTAAAATCGGCACTACTATTTTTATTATTGGTGACCGATTTTACATGACTGATATATAAACTCAAATAGAATATTCAGCGTCTTTAACTATTTGCATTCGCCGCCAATACAACTTTAGTAAAATAATTTTCTTTACGGTAAGATGCATTAAGAATTTCTCTCGCAACTACCCTATGCTTGATCAAAAGTTAAATTTGCTATCACAAAACATCTGCATCCACTACTCCAATTTAGTGGACGACATTTATCAGCGCCTAATGAATAAAGCCAAAGCCTCTGGCTATCGAGGCCTTAAACTTTCTCATGCTTTGGTTTTGTTGCAAATATCGGAACAAGGCTCGCGCATTATTGATATTGCTCGCAATCAAGCAGTTAGCAAACAAGCCATCGGACAAATCGCCAACGAACTTGAAGCACTCGAACTAATTCAGAAAAAAGCTGACCATCAAGACAAACGCGCCAAACTCTTAATCATTACCCCGCAAGGCATCGAACTTATCCGCTTAGCCGCCAGCTTCCTACAGCAAATGGACAATGAACTCGCTGAACAAGTAGGATTTGAGACTTTTCAGCAGATACAGAATTTGTCTTATCAGCTCTTTAAACAGCTGAAACTTCCGTATCCGCAAGCAGGACAATACGCCACCGACATTGCGCTCAGCCCACTGATCGCACACGCTTCTGCAATTGCCACTTGGCTTGATGTGGAATTAAAGCGTCGCGTTGGCGAGCATGGTCACCCACCGCTAAAACGCTCTTACTGGCATATTTTAGAAAACATCACCAAGCATGGCGCAAGCATTAACGACCTCGCGCAACTTAGCGGCATTTCCAAGCAAGCGATTAGCCAGCTTGCGGGTGATATCGAAAAAGAAGGTTATATTAAGCGCAAAGACAATCCGCTAGACAAACGCTCTAAGCAACTGATTTTAAGCAAAAACGGCCATCTGCTAGTGGAGCATACTTTAACAGCCGTACAACAAATCGAAACACAAGTTGAGCAGTTGCTAGGAAAATCTACGTTTTTAACGTTAAAACAGGCGCTGGAGCGCTACGCAGCAAGCGCTGATGGACATAACAATTCAGCTATTGACAGCCAAGTTCAGCAAGCTTTACAAGCTATTTTGGCAAAAAACCCTACTAATAATCTTTGGCTACAAAACCAGCAACTCAGCGACTACGCTATACAAGCACTAAAACAAATGCGCTTTAACAACCCTTAATACAAACGACGCCACTTACGACCGCGCACCTGATTTGCTTTCGACATACGTACCTTTTTAGGATCGCAAATCAACGGGCGATAAATCTCCACCCTATCGCCGTCCTTCAATTGATAAGTTTGCGCATCTATTTCTTGGTAAAATACGCCGACCCTAAGCGCCTGCAAATCAATTTCAGTAAATAACTGGCAAATGCCTGACTGTTCAATTGCACTCAGAACTGACGTATTTGGCTCAACCTGCAACGACAAAACCTGCTGCTTTTCAGGCAAGGCATAAACCACCTGAATATTAATCAACTCAGCCATAAATCACTTTTGCCCGC
>CAZMQC010000008.1:0-3563 GCA_964568295.1 uncultured Spongiibacteraceae bacterium
GTAACATCAATCACGATTTTGCCTTGTACCGCAGCTTTTACACTGCTCAATGTTGCTTGGTGATGCGCATACGGCACGGTTAGCACTACAATATCGGCTTGTTGCGCAGCGTTTAAATTATCCGCCGCTTGCACATTAACCGCACTCACGCCGCGCTCTTGCATAACCGCTTTTAAATCATCGACTGCAGATTGCGCGCTTTCTTGGCTACGCGAACCAATAATAATAGGATAACCCGCTTCCGCCCAACGACGCGCCAAACCCGTACCTAACGCGCCTGTGCCGCCTAAAATCGCAATTTTTGCTTTATCACTCATTATAAACTCCTAAAATATTGGCTTTTATACGCTTATTTTTACTCGTTAGCAATTACGAAACGCAACGTTCAGAAATTGTACCGATATTCCAATAAACTGTGCAAGTTATTCTCGGTGAAGCTTGAACACACTAAGCGCCTTCATCATCTTCATCGGGTAGGTTATCGCTCATCGGCAACAAGCCAGGGGAATCCATATCTTCAAATTGACCATGATTAACCGACCAAAAAAATACTCCAATCGCCGCAATAAACAGCAACAGAGAAATAGGAATCATGATAAGGATAATGTTCATAGCGTGCTTACCGCGTTCTGGCGAAGATTAGGCAGAGATTATAACCAATTCAGCGTTGCAACGCTTTTGCTGAATTAAACGGATTATTTGCCTGTTCGACCAATACGTAAAGCGTTCAGCACTACCATTAACGAGCTAGCGGACATAAAAATGGCTGCCAACCATGGTGGAATAAAGCCTAAAGCGGCCGTTGGCATCGCAAGGGTGTTATACATCATCGCCCAACGCATATTTTGTTGCAGAATATGCTGGGTTTGTTCAGCAATTTCACGCAACGTCAGCACACTAGCTAACCTACCATCGCAAAATAAAATATCAGCATTGGCTTGCGCAAGTTCCGTGCCCGAGGTTAAAGCCACTGAAACATCCGCCCCTGCCAATACTGGCGCATCATTACTGCCATCGCCCACCATTAACACACGGTGCTGTTGCTCATGCAGATTTTTTATTAAACCTAGCTTATCTGCTGGCAACTGGCGTGAATGCCAAGCAGCAATACCGAGCCGGGTCGCTATCGCTTGCACCCTGTTTTCACTATCGCCGCTGACCACGCGACAATTCAAGCCATTTTGCTGAAGGTTTTGCACCGTTGACAAAGCATCATCGCGCAAACGCTCATCAACTGCAAAACTAGCTAGCCACTGACCGTTTTCGCCTAAAACCAAGCTGGCATCATTGGCTTGTTCAAAAAACTTCGCATCAACGGCAAACTTGGCTTGTCCTAGTTTTAACGAACGACCATTGATCTCGCCCTCTAGTCCCAAGCCTACATGCGATTGTGGCGCTTGCACGGCAAGCAGCGGTTCAGTATTAGCTGCTAACAAAGCGCGCGATAACGGGTGTTGGCTTTCTCTGGCTAAGCTCGCGGCAAACTGCAAAGCAGTTTTGTCCGCACCGCTGACATCAACATGCGGTTCGGTTAAAGTGCCAGTTTTATCAAAAATCACCGTATCAATTTGGTTTATCGTTTCTAGCGCATCGGGCTTCACCACGAGAATATTGCGTTGCGCCAATACACCCAAGGCGCGAGTAATGGCAGCAGGCGCTGCTAATCCCAAGGCACAAGGACAAGCCACTACCAACAAGGCAATGGTCGCTTCTAAGGCTTGGTTGGGATCAACATACAACCACCCCGCCAACGCCACGCTAGTCGCCACTAAAACTCGCATAACAAAATGTGCAGTGGCTTTTTCACTACGCCGCGTTAATTTAGGTCGCTCGGTTTGCGCTTTGGTGGATAAATGCGCAAGCTGCGATAAAAACGTGTCCTGCCCTACATGGGTGACTTGAATATCAATCGGCCCCTGCAACACCAAACTACCAGCAATCACCGTATCATTTTGCAAACGGACATTGGCGCTCGCCTCGCCCGATAACAACGCCTCGTCCAACTTGGTTTGCTTGCTTAATAAAACGCCATCAGCAGGCACGTGCGCACCTTCCATGACTCGCACCTTATCGCCTGGTTGTATTTGGCTAATTGCCACGGTTTCTATTGTGCCATCACGATGAATTTTTTCGGCAAACGCAGGCGTTAAACGAATCAGTGCATCGGCATTATCCACGGAATGATGACGCGCGCGCATTTCCACATAGCGGCCAATCAGCAGAAAAAACACCAGCATGGTAACTGATTCAAAATACACTTCGCCTTGTGCCATCAACACCTGATAAACACTGGTGCTATAAACCGCAGTAATCGCAATGGCGATCGGCACATCCATATTCAGCAATTTCATTTTTAATGCATTTTTAGCACTACTGTAAAAAGGCGCAGCGGAATAAAAAACAATCGGCGTTGCTACCAAAAAGCCCAACCAGCGAAACAGTTCTTTGGTCCCTTCAGGCAATTCACCAAAATTTTCCATATATAAAACAAAGGCAAAGGTCATTACCTGCATCATGCCAAAACCCGCAACTAACAGGCGCTTTAGCAAATTGCGATTTTCTGCTTTTCTTGCTTCATCAAGACTGGTGACTTGCAACGGTCTAGGTGCATAACCAGCGTTTTGCAGACAATAGAGAATATCTTCTAATGAAACTTTGGTTTCATCGAAATTGAGCAAAGCACGATGGGTGACAGGATTAATTTGAATATCGCTCACGCCGCCCAACTTTAACAACGCACGTTCAATTAACCAAACGCACCCCGCACAGTGCATACCATCAACCAACAAACTAACTTCCCAGATGCCCTGCCCTTTATCGCGCAGAACTTGCTGGACGATTTCAGGCGCTAACCATGATTGGTCGAGCTGATCATGCTGTGATCGCGTTGAGTAACCTTTGCGTAACCGATAAAAGTCGCTTAAGCCAGTGCCATTAATCCAATCCACGGTTTCTTGGCACGAATGGCTACAAACTTGTCGAGTTCTGCCACCCGACACAACTGTCCACTGACTACCTTGCGGTATCGCTTCACCACAATGAAAACAAGCTTGGGTTGGTTGCTGAGCGGACATATCAGTTTAAAGCGGGTTATTCGCTGGTCTTATCAGAAGCTGATTTTAATTCTTGCTGAGTAAACGGTGTGCCGCGCCATGCGCGAAGTTCTTTATCCCCTTTCTGGATAGTAGCTGACTCAGGTTCTTTATAAGAGGTACTGACATAAATAAGATGCCCTAAGCCAACCATAAGAAAAATCGTCAGAATTAATCCCAACCACAAAACAGGTACTTGATACCAATGAGTTTGCTGCTGCGCTGCTTGCTTATTAGAAGAGTGAACGTTTGACAAGGCTATACTCCTGCTGTGCTGAATAGCCCCAATGCTTAAATCAGCAATTTAATATTGCTATAAGACTGGACGGCATCTATACGGTTCAAAAAGAACGTTATAGATAGCATAAAAAAGGGGCTTACGCCCCTTATAATTTAGTTAGCTGCTTCCTTGGTGTTGTCATGGCTAAGTACCCATGCGGTCAACACTTTGATCTGCTGCTCATTCAAGCG
>CAZMQC010000008.1:3663-12134 GCA_964568295.1 uncultured Spongiibacteraceae bacterium
TGTCATGGCTAAGTACCCATGCGGTCAACACTTTGATCTGCTGCTCATTCAAGCGCTTGTTCCATGCTGGCATTTTGCCTGAACGACCGTAACGTACGCTGTTAGCAATCGACTGCAAACTATCACCATACAGCCAATCACCGTCGGTTAAGTCAGGTGCCCCCAATGCTTTCATGCCTTTACCATCAAAACCATGACAAGCAAAACAAACGGTATTAAAGGTTTTTTGACCGCGCTCTGCTGCTTCTTTGTTGTGCGATTGTTGCGCCAAAGCCAATACATAATGTGATACGTCTTGGATGGCATCTTCTTTTAAGCTGTCTTTGTGCGCTGGCATTACACCAGTACGACCATTCGCAATTGAGTGAGTAATTTCAGCCACTTTACCGCCATATAACCAAGTATTGTCGGTTAAGTTCGGTGCACCCAATAACTGAATGCCTTTCGCATCATAACCATGACAAGCTGCGCAGTTGTCTTCAAACAAGCGTTTGCCCACACGCATTGCTTGTTCATCTTTAGCCAACTCTAATACTGGTTTACTCTCAATAGCCGCAAGCAAGTCCGACATACTTTCATGTTGTTGCTGAATGCCATCACGGGTTTCTTGAATAGCAGTCCAACCCAACGTGCCTTTGTACGAACCAAAGCCTGGATAAAGCACCAAGTACCAGAATGCGAACACAAAGCTTAAAAAGCTAAGAATAAACCACCATTTCGGTACGTTATTCAAACTTTCTTTGATTTCACCATGCGACCAGCTATGCCCCGTGGTGCCATCTTTCTCAACAGGTATTTTTACCCATGAAGCCCAAATAAATAGTAGGAAAATAACGACAAAGTTAATCGTAACTATTGCCATTACCCATCCTGACCAAAAATCACTTAAAGTACTAAACATAGTGACTAACCTCTATTATCACCATCATTTGCCACACCTTCCAAATCATCTTCCATTGGAATAGCTGCCAATTGATCAAAAACGTTTTTGTGTTTTTTACGCCATGCCCAAATCCAAATCCCGATAAAGATGACCATTAAAATAATGGTCATTACCCCAGCGAAATTTCCCCAGAATGGACTCATAGCTTGCCTGCTTCGTGCTCAGGCGCTGCGCCTTGGATCACGTTATCAATACCCAAACCTTGTAAATAGGCAATCAACACGTCTAATTGTGATTTACCTTTTACTGCGTTTGGTGCATTTTCAATTTCTTCGTCGGTATAAGGCGCGCCATAATATTGCTGATATACACGCATGGTGCCTTGTAAGTTATGCACATCAACAGGACGATCTGCTAACCAAGCATAACGCGGCATATTCGACTCAGGTACAACACTACGTGGATCCATTAAGTGAGCACGTTGCCATTCATCAGTATATTTACCGCCAATGCGCGCCAAGTCTGGGCCAGTACGTTTAGAACCCCATTGCATAGGACGGTCATAAACAGACTCCTCCGCAATAGAAGCTGCACCGTAACGCTGCGTTTCAAAACTTAAATGACGGATCATTTGCGAGTGACAGGTGTAGCAGCCGCTCTTAACATACACTTCAAAACCGGCTAAACGCTCTGCACTATAAGGTTTTACACCTTCAGGCGCTTTAACCGCGTTTGCTTTTGCGAATAGCGGCGTAATTTCAGCAAGCGGGCCAAAACTCACAAAGATCGCAATCAAAACACCCAGCAACCAAGTGCGACTTTCGATAAAGTCATAAAATTTGTATGGAACTTTATTTAACATCTTCATCCCCTCTTAGTGTTCGCCTGCTGGCACAGCAATTGCTTCGATATGATCACGGCCCGCACGATAGGTCATCCACATATTCCAAGCCATTAACGCCATACCCGTTACAATCAAACAACCACCTACAACACGAACAACATAGTATGGTTTAATTGCAATCAAGCTATCTAGGAACGAATACATCAATGTACCGTCAGCCGCTAGCTCACGCCACATCAAACCAGCCAACAAACCAGAAGTCCACATAGCAACAACATAAAGAAGCGTGCCTATCGTATGTAACCAGAAATGCGCTTCTGCTAAACCTTTCGAGTGCATTTCTTTAGTACCCAAAATACGTGGCGCCATAGCGTACAAAGAACCAATGGTAATCATCGCAACCCAGCCTAATGCGCCAGAGTGTACGTGCGAAACGGTCCAGTCAGTATAGTGCGTTAAAGAGTTAATACCTTTAACCGCCATTACCGAGCCTTCCATTGTTGATGCGCCGTAGAAAATCAACGATAACACCATAAACTTAGCAGCAGGATCTTCTTTCACGCGATGCCAAACACCGTTAAAGGTTAACAAACCGTTGGCTGATGAACCCCAACTTGGCATAACCAAGATAATTGAGAAAGCCATACCAACCGATTGCACCCAATCAGGCAATGCGGTGTACATTAAATGGTGCGAACCCGCCCACATATAAACAGAAATCAACGCCCAGAAGTTAACAATCGAGAAGCGGTAGCTCCACAAAGGTTGTTGCGCTTGGCGCGGTACGAAGTAGTACATCATACCTAAGAAACCAGCGGTCAAAATAAACGCAACCGCGTTATGACCGTACCACCATTGCACCATTGCATCGACGGCGCTCGAATAAATCGGAATAGCGCGAGTCACTGACACAGGGATGGCTAAGTTATTAATGATATGCAGCAAAGCAACTGCTACGATAAATGCACCGTAATACCAGTTTGCCACATAGATATTTTTAATTTTACGACGCGCTAATGTTCCAAAGAACACTGCACCGTAACTAACCCAAACTACCGCAATTAATATATCAATCCACCACTCAGGCTCGGCGTATTCTTTACTTTGCGTCAAGCCCATTGGTACGGTAATCATTGCCAAAAGACAAGCAAGCTGCCAACCCCAGAAAACAAACTTTGCCAACCCACCAAAGGCAAGGCGCGCATGGCTGGTTCGCTGTACCACATAAAAACTGGTACCGATAAGCGCACTACCGCCAAACGCTAAAATAACACCCCACGTATGCGCGGGTCTTAGGCGACCAAAGGTTAACTCTGGAATGCCCATATCAAGGTTAGGCCAATAAAGCTCAGCCGCAACATACACACCAACCGACATGCCTATGATCGCCCAAATTAAGGACGCAGCAAGGAACATTCGGATGACCTGATCGTTATAAGTTTCCTGGTTCTGCATAGTTACCTCTTGCAAGGTGAAAACTCACCGTTAAACAATGCTCAACGGCATTACGTTAAGAGAATAGACTTGTGTTGACTATCACAATTGCGGTGCATTCTACCAAAATCAGCAGGGCTTGCCAGTAAAAAGCTAGGCTTTTTTAGCCGCTACACCCCATATCCACGCACAGCCAAAGCCATGCGCTGCCAGCAACCGTTAAAATAAAATGACTTTTCAATAACTTAGATGAAACACACAGATAAATTACCCATTATAAAAATATGGGTAAAGTTTGATTTGACTCAATCTATTAAAAACAGTTCAAACGCCCTACTCTGCTTTCTTTTCGATCAAAAAATGATATTCGCCATCAAGCTGTTGCTGCTCAAGCAATCGATGCTCTAAAAAATTACAGAATTTGGCAATATCGCGCTGAGTTGATGGGTCCGTTGCCAATACCTTAACCAACTGTCCCGCCTCAACCTCACGAATTTTCTTATGCAACAACATCACAGGTTCAGGGCAAAATAAACCGCGTGCATCGAGCAAAACCGTTTCTAGCATTTCACTCACCGATTACCTGCAACGCGTCTTCTTTATTTAGCAAAGTGCAACTTTGCGTATTCGGATCAAAACACAGCAAGATTCGCCCTTGCTTTAGCTGCGCTAAAAGCTGCTCGCGTTTTTGCGTCAAGCTGTATTCATACATACCGTAATCCGTTCCTTCTCGTGTAATAAACTCTTCCAAAACCGCCTCAAGCGTCTCCTGCTCTAATTGCTCAAAGGGAATGATGACCACTTTTTCTCATCCGCCACAGCTTAATAACGAAATATAAACCCAATATATTACTTAACAAATAAGCAAGCGCAGCAGCAATGAGCAAATAACCGCCGAACTCTAAAGCCGTTAAGGTATAAAACACATACCAATAAGCGGATAAGCCCGCCGCCAAAACAATGCCCGTTAGATTATGCAGCCAAGAATTACTATTTTTTATTAAAGCAATCATCGCAAGCAACAAAGGCATACAGAACAACACAATCGGCGCATAACGCCACACACCCGTATCAATCGCCTTATCGGGTATTGCGTAATAATATTCGGTTTTCACCTCTGGCTCACCGCCTTGCGTTTTCGGCACTTCATATTGGCAAGAAGAAAGCGGCAAAAACAAGCACACCACAATAATAATCCCCAATACCAACTTGATTTTATTCAACATAACCAACACCTAATCAATAGTCAGAACAACTCTGACCAGCGAATACTCCGATAAATCCTCAGCCAACACATAACCAATCGCACTTTTATCCATTGCCACGCGAGCAAGCATTTCCTGCACTGTACCGAGCTTTTCTGGCGGACGCCCTTGTGAGGAAAACAGCATTCTAGCCCAATAAGCCGACAAATTATTTTCGCTGCGCTTTAAAACTTTCGCCAAAAACTGTTGATACGCCTCTGAGCGCTCATCTAAATCAAGGGCAACTGCACTACTCCCCGATGGGAACACCTTACTTTTACCCAAGTACAAATTGCGAACCTGACTAATACTAATTACATCACCATTTTCTGGGTGCACGACCACCACCACTGTCGCTTGCGAACTTAATGCCGCAATCAGCAAAAAAACCGTGGTTAATGTACGAAGTATGCGCATCATTTAGAACACAAAGTCCACGCCAATACGAATTGCTTGAGGGCGGTACCGAATGCCACTACCACCATATTTACGCTCTTCCGCAACATATTCTGCTTTTGCCGATGCCGAGCGATGAAAATCCCAACGCGCAGACAGAACAAACCCTTTCGAAGTGTACTCCTGCAAAGCATTGACTAAAGCTTCAAATCCAGCCGCATCAGGTAAGCCAAAGGGCGCAAAATTGATTTGACCATCTGCCTGCGCATATTGACGAATAAGATCATTGTGTTTTTTATCTCGATCATGCGTCAACGTTAAACTCAAGGTCCACGTTGGCACAATACGCGCCCCCATCATTAGATAATACGATTGCATGGTTTTCGAGGTAGCAATGTTATCATCCAGATAAATTAAGGTCCCTTCGGCATTAATAAAGATTTTCTCAAAATCCATACCGATGCCAAGCCCTGCAAAATGACCGCGTACATCTTTCCACTCCAGAGCTTTAACTAGCTGCGTTTGTCCCAGCTGCTGCAAACCACCAAGCAAAGCAGCTAATGATGGATGCGAAGTCAAATCAAAACTGGTTTTACCGCCGAGCATATATACCGAGTGCAAGCGCAACCAATCGCGCTCCAGATCCCATGCAACACCCAAATTATTATCAACGCTCAGCACGCCTTGTAGATCATTACTCTGCATTTCGTCTTCAATCGTACCGCCCCAAATCTGCAAGTCTGAAGACCAGTCGCCTAACATCGAAAAATAACGCAGCTTGACCCCATCAACCGACTTAAACTGTGGCAAGCCATAAACAGAATACGGTGGCGCTAACCATTGATAGGCATAAGCAACATCTTGGTAAGAAGAATACATAAATAGCGGCGTACGCGTGCGACCCACCGAAAGTTGCCAACCCTGACCGAAATCATAAGAAACAAACACCCAATCAAACGTAGGTTTGAAATCATCGCGCCCATTCATCACTGCCTGCGCAGTAAATGCCAATTTATCGTCAAAACTGACTGTAGTGCGTAACCCCAACAGACTCAAATCACGCATATTGGCACTAGTTGACATAAAGCCAAAGTTAGGTGAGCTATTACTATTTTTCTTAGTAGTGGTTTTACTTGCCACAATTGAGCCAAAACCAGAAAAATCAATGGTTGTACCCGCCGTGGCAGAAGATGCAATGATTGATAACAAAAGTAAGCAAGCCGTTAAACAACTGGGCAGTAAACTTTGTCTTAACATCATTTAAACCCTTTTAGCCCAAAAGGAAATATTGCATTCATTGTAATCAATTCCTCAAAAATTAACAGTTATTTATCTTTGACTTTATCGCCTATCAATCCCGCTGCGATGGAACAATCGGTGTTGCAACCTGCACCAAAGCATTTTGCGCACGGTGACGCAAAGCATGATCAAGCAATACAATCGCCAGCATGGCTTCTGCAATCGGCGTTGCGCGAATCCCCACGCAAGGGTCATGACGGCCTGTGGTAATTACCTCAGTTTCATTGCCGTCAACATCAATGCTGCGTCCCGGCAAACGAATTGACGATGTTGGCTTCAAGGCAATATGCGCAACAATATCTTGCCCCGATGAAACACCACCAATCACGCCACCCGCATGATTGGAATAAAAGCCACCTAATGACATTTCATCGCGATGCTCGGTGCCTTTTTGCTCAACCACATCAAAGCCATCGCCAATTTCCACACCTTTTACCGCATTAATGCCCATCAACGCATGAGCAATATCGGCATCTAAGCGATCAAACACTGGCTCGCCCAAACCAGGTTTTACACCACGCGCGACTACGGTAATTTTTGCACCAATCGAGTTCCCTTCTTTATTCAGTGCCGCCATATACTCTTCCATCATAGGAATTTTATCGGCATCGGGGCAGAAAAATGGATTGTCATTGACAATCGACCAATCGACTTTTTCCACCTTAATTGGGCCAAGCTGCGATAAGTAGCCTACAACTTCGATACCAAATTGCGCTTTCAATACTTTCTTAGCAATTGCACCAGCCGCCACGCGAATCGCGGTTTCGCGCGCCGACGAACGCCCGCCACCGCGATAATCACGAATGCCGTATTTTTGCCAATAGCCGTAGTCGGCATGAGCAGGACGGAATTGATCTTTAATTTTGGAATAATCTTTCGAGCGCTGATCGGTATTTTCGATTAATACACCAATTGACGTACCCGTGGTTTTACCTTCGAACACACCCGATAAAATACGCACCTTATCTTCTTCTTGGCGCTGCGTGGTATAACGCGAAGTGCCAGGGCGGCGACGATCTAAATCAATTTGCAAATCGTCTTCGCTTAATTCAATACCCGGTGGGCAACCATCAATCACACCGCCTAAAGCAACTCCGTGGCTTTCACCAAAGGTTGAAACCGTAAATAATTTTCCTATGCTATTTCCAGACATATATCACATCACTTAATCGCTAAAAAGTGCTTAGCTGCACTTCTATTTATTGGGAATGCCACTTTAAAATAATCAGCAACAAATAGGTGGAGATTATACGCAGAACAGGCGAAAAAATCTGTTTTATTAAATTTCGGGCATAAAAAAGGCGAAAAACCCGTCTTTAAAAACGACTGTAGATTAGTCGCAAATACAACACCTTTCTTAGCTCATTAAAACAAGCTTTATCGCCTCCATGCATTTTCCAGCAATGCCCTTTATAATGCTGACTTTTTCAAAGGGCAGATGAGTTATGAGCACACAACTTTTAGATTTCACGGGCAAAACAGTCGTCGTCACTGGCGGCGGCAAAGGTGTTGGCAAAGGCATTAGCGAACGCTTTTTAGCACAAGGCGCAAACGTGGTTATTTGCGGGCGCTCTGAACCAGAAGAATTGCCGAGCTCTAACGGTCGCACCGCTGTTTTTAAAGCCTGTGATGTGCGCGATTGGGAACAAGTACAAGCTTTGATGCAATTTGCCAAAGATAGCTTTGGCAGCCTTGATGTATTAGTTAATAACGCAGGTGGTGCGCCCTTTGCTGATGCAGCAACCGCCTCCCCACGTTTTTCTGAAAAAATCATCGGCTTAAATTTATTAGCACCGCTTTATTGCGCACAAGCCGCTAATACCATTATGCAACAACAAGAAAACGGCGGCGCGATTGTCAATATCGCTAGCGTAAGCGCACTTCGCCCATCACCTGGCACAGCCGCCTACGGCGCAGCCAAAGCGGGCTTAGTTAACTTAACCACCTCGCTTGCCGTGGAATGGGCACCTAAAGTTCGTTTAAATGCAATTGCCGCTGGCTTAATCAAAACCGAACAAGCGCACCTGCATTATGGCGACGAAGAAGGCATTAAAGCGGTGAGCGCAACTGTCCCCTTAAATCGCATGGCAAATCCTAGCGACATTGGCGACGTGTGTTTATTCTTAGGTTCGGAATTATCTAGCTATGTAACAGGCGCTTGCATTACCGTGCATGGTGGCGGTGAAAAACCTGCATTTTTATCGGCGGGTAATAGCGGCAACTAATCAAACAGCGGGCCTTGCGCCCGCCGACTTTACTTGGCCGATAAGGACGTTAGAAAGTTATCCGCCACCTGCTCTATTTCAGCGTCAGTAATTTCTCGTCGCACCACAAGCATCCGATAGTAAAAAAAGCCAAACAACTGATCAAA
>CAZMQC010000008.1:12234-14022 GCA_964568295.1 uncultured Spongiibacteraceae bacterium
TTTATTCGGCCAGCGGCGATACAGAGTAGCCTTACTAACCCCTGCCTTTTGGGCAATTGCCTCCATGCTAATTTGCGCATAGGCTTCACGATAAAACAGGCTTTTCGCCGCATCTAGTATCGCATCATCAACCCATTGCAAGCGTGGACGACCTACATTTTTATTTATAGCCAAACTATTCAACCATATCATTTGATAATTTTGCTAATTCTAACATGGACTTAAACAATCACATCCACTTTAACCGCGAGATTTAAACAGCAATTAATCTGGATAATTACAAAACGCCTCGTATATAATCTGCACGCAAAAATAATTATTGAGTTTAATACTATGGCAACACGTGATTCTTCCCTAGTAAATAAAGATTTGGGAACTGTTTTAGTTACTGGCGGCGCTGGTTTTGTAGGTGGCAATTTAGTTAAAACCTTGTTGGATCGAGGCTTTAAAGTTAAAAGCTTCGATATTGTTCCCTGTCAAATTACCCACGACAATTTGGAAATTATTACTGGCAACATTTGCGATACCGCATTAGTTGAAAATGCCTGCCAAGGCGTTGAGACCATTTTTCATACCGCTGCTATTATCGGCTTAAAAGGCGGTCGTGCGGTTACCAAAGAATACCGTGATCAGTCCTACGCCATTAACGTAGAAGGCACTAAAAACTTATTAAGAGCCTTACAAAAAGCAGGCGGCAAACGCTTTATCTACACCGCTAGCAACAGCGTTATCTTGGAAGGCAAGCCTGTTACCCAAGGCACTGAAGACGCACCTTACACCAATCGTTTCAATGACTTATATACCGAAACCAAAGTGATTGCAGAAAAATGGGTGCTTGCACAAAATGGTGAAGGTGGCGTTTACACCTGCTCTATCCGCCCAAGCGGCATTTGGGGCGATGGCGACAAAACCATGTTCAGAATGTTCTTTGAACAAGTGATTGCAGGCTTATTTGTTGCGCAGGTAGGCAATGGTTCTGCGTTAATTGATAACAGCTATGTGCATAATCTAATTCACGGCAAAATCTTAGCGGCAGAACATTTGGTTGAAGGCGGCACAGCACCGGGTCAAGCTTATTTCATTAACGATAACGACCAAATCAATATGTTCCAGTTTGCCAAACCTTTAATTGAGGCGATTGGCGCAAAATTCCCGACTATTAAAGTGCCTGCCGTGATTATTAAAATGGTAATGGTTACTTGGCAAGAATTACATTTCCGCTTCAAGTTTCCAGAGCCCCCTCTACCGCCTTTAGCCATCGAGCGTATCGCAATAACCAATACCTTTAGTATTGAAAAAGCGCGTCGCGACTTAGGCTATGAGCCGCTTTACACCACCGAACAAGCAATGGAACAATGCTTACCGTTCTATAAAGAATTGTTCTTTACTATGAAAAAAGCAGCTGGCAAATAAATTAAACACTCAAGGATGAGCCAAACCGCAAGTCACGATTATGAACCAAGAAGCACACACTTTCTCACGCGGCTGGTTTATTATTTCCGCCTCCAACGATCTCGCTATCGGCGAAGTTAAGCCCTTACGCTATTTTGCTAAAGAGTTGGTATTATTCCGTGGCGAAGACGGTCAAGCAGTGGTTTTGGATGCCTATTGCCCACACTTAGGCGCGCATCTAGGCTATGGCGGCACAGTGATTAAAAACACCATTCGCTGCCCTTTCCACGCTTGGCAATTCGATGGCTGCGGACGCTGTACTTGCATTCCTTATGCCAATAAAATCCCTGACCGAGCCAAAACGCAGGCTTACCCCATTAAAGAATGCAACGGCGT
>CAZMQC010000008.1:14122-18196 GCA_964568295.1 uncultured Spongiibacteraceae bacterium
AAACCTGTATGCCGTTAGGTTACAAAACCACTAATTTCTAGCAATTACAGCGCTTTTGCTTTAGCATTCGCGCATTATTTTTTTAATGACTCTTATACGTTTACGGAGACAATAAAATGGCTTTAGCCCTGAATGAAGAACAACGTATTTTAAAAGATTCGGCACGCGAGTTTTTATTAGCTAACGCACCGGTTGAAGCGTTACGCAAATTACGCGACAACAAAGACGCTACAGGCTTTTCTAAAGACTTATGGCACCAAATGGTTGAGCTAGGCTGGACCGCAATCAGCATTCCAGAAAACTACGGCGGCTTAGAGTTTGGCTATCAAGGTTTAGGTTTGATTTTTGAACAAAAAGGCTTCTTCTTAACCGCATCACCGTTATTCTCAAGCATCGTTTTAGGCGCTTCAACCATCGAACTATTGGGTAACGAAGAACAAAAACAAGCTTTATTGCCTCAAGTTGCAGCGGGCGAATTAAGCCTAGCCTTGGCATTAGAAGAAGGCACGCAACACGCGCCAACTAATATTCAAACCACCGCTAAAGTAGATGGCGACGGCTTTGTGTTAAACGGCAGCAAGACCTTTGTTTTAGACGGTCATACCGCAGACAAATTGTTAGTGGTTGCGCGTACCAGCGGTGACAATAACCAAGAAGCGGGTTTATCGGTATTTTTAGTCGATAGCGATGCAGCTGGCGTTGCCATCACGCGCACCATTATGCTCGATAGCCGTAATGCCGCTAACATTCAATTCAACGACGTTAAGGTTGCTAAAGATGCGTTAATTGGCGAATTAAATGGCGCATTCCCTACATTCAACCAAGTATTAGCGCGTGCGCGTATTATTCTTGCCGCTGAAATGTTAGGTGGCTGCCAAGAAATGTTTAACCGCACCATGCAGTATTTAAAAGAGCGTGAGCAATTTGGTGTAAAAATTGGTTCATTCCAAGCGTTAAAACACCGCGCTTCCTTGATGTTTATCGAGATTGAGCTATCAAAATCAGTCGTGTTAGAAGCATTAACTGCAATTGATAATAAAGCTGAGAACGTTGATAAATTGGCTTGCCTTGCTAAAGCAAAATTGAATGACACTTATCAGTTGGTCACCAATGAAGCGACACAAATGCACGGCGGCATCGGTGTTACTGATGAATTAGACGTTGGCCTATTCTTAAAACGCGCTCGTGCAACCATGCACGCATTCGGTCATTCCGCGTTCTTGCGCGACCGTTTTGCAACTTTATCGGGTTTCTAAACCCCTTAAAGCAAAAGAGCAGGTATTCCCTGCTCTTTTTTTATGCCTTTATTTTCTTCGGCTCACTGGCGTCAATCAGCGCTTGAATATCGCGCTGCGTCAACTCAACAAACTTACCCTTACGTAAACTGGCGGGCAAAAAGATTGGCCCAAAGCGCACGCGCTTCAAACGGCTGACTGTGACATCCTGGCTTTCCCATAAGCGGCGAACTTCACGATTTTTACCTTCCATCACGCACACGCAAAACCATTTATTAATACTTTTTTCATCGGTGCGCTTATCTTCTACTACGTCGGTAAAACGCGCCATACCATCTTCTAACAACACGCCATCTTTAAGACGCTGAATCATTTCTTCATCTACGCGCCCCATCACGCGCACCAGATATTCGCGGTCAATATTAGCCGAAGGATGCATTAAACGATTGGCAAACTCACCATCATTGGTAAATAGCAATAAACCCGTGGTATTAAAGTCTAAACGTCCAATCGCAATCCAGCGCTCGCCTTTTAATTTCGGCAAATGCTTAAATACCGACGGGCGCCCTTCTGGATCATTACGGCTACAAATTTCACCTTCAGGCTTGTGATAGGCCAAAACCTTACGCACAAACTTCTCAGATTGTTTTAAATGCAGCTTGCGGCTATCTAGCTCAACGGTATCCTCATCGCTCACACGATCACCTATCTTTGCCAGTTTACCGTTAATTTTCAAGCGCCCTTGCTCAATCCAACGCTCTGCTTCTCGTCTTGAAGCAACGCCAGCTCTGGCTAGCACTTTCTGTAATTTTTCACTTGTTTCAGTTTTGTCGTTCACCGTGTTCTCACTTTAAATAGTTGCCTGTGTCAATCAGGCAATATGTTCAATTAATTCAGCCCACCAACGGGCAATCTTGCTAATGAATGGTTATATTTTCTGCTTGCTCAACGGCGGCTTCATCAACCGCAATCTCACTATTTTCATCATCTGCTGCTGTAGCTTCATTCAGCAACGTTAGGTCTAACTGCCTCGCAATAACGTCCAAATCACGCGCCTCCATCAAATGCGGCAATTCGTTCAAGCTGCGCAAATTAAAATAATCCAAGAAATCCTTGGTGGTCGCGTACATAGCGGGGCGACCAGGGACATCTTTATAACCAATTACTTTAATCCAGTTACGCTCTGCCAACGTTTTAATAATCTGACTGCTGACTGCTACGCCACGCACTTCTTCAATTTCGCCACGGGTAATTGGTTGACGATACGCAACCAAGGCCAAGGTTTCCAATAAAGCGCGCGAGTATTTTTGCGGTTTTTCTTCCCACAAACGGCTAACCCACGGCGATAACTCTTGCTTGACTTGAAAACGCCAACCGCCTGCCACTTCAACCAAATCAAAACCACGCGTTTTGCAGTCTTTTTGCAGCGCTAATATTGCCGCTTCAATCTCCATTTGCGCTGGTCGCTCTTCCGCTAAAAACAACGCTTGAATCGCTTCAATGGTCATGGGCTTAGCTACCGCCATCAAAATCGCGTCAACAATTTGCTTTAACTTTTTTGCGGTAAAACTCATGCTAATCTAGCCTTCACATGAATCGAGGAAAATTGCTCGGTTTGCACAATTTCAATCAGCGCCTCTTTAACCAGTTCTAAAATCGCTAGAAACGTTACCACCACGCCTAAACGCCCTTCTTTCTTGTCAAACAAGGCTACAAACGGCACATAATGCTGACCTTGCAGCTTATCCAACACCTGCGTCATGCGTTCGCGGGTTGATAACATTTCGCGCTGTATTTGGTGACTTTCAAACAACGAGGTGCGGCGTAAAATTTCTGAAAATGCTAACACCAGTTCTTTAATATCCACATCGGGATGCACAATATTTTTTTCAAGCTCAGGCAGCGCAACATCCACCGCATACACCTCACGGTCCATACGTGGCAAAGTGTCTAAATCTTCCCCAGCTTTCTTAAAGCGTTCGTATTCTTGCAAGCGACGAATTAACGCGGCACGCGGATCTTCTTCCTCATCCTCATCTAAATGGCTACGCGGCAACAGCATACGCGATTTAATTTCCGCCAACATCGCCGCCATGACCAAATATTCCGCTGCCAATTCAAACTGCATCGCATCCATTAGTTCGACATATTGCACGTATTGTTCAGTAATCGACGATACATCAATATCTAAAATATCTAAATTTTGCCGACGAATCAGATACAGCAGCAAATCCAACGGCCCTTCAAAGGCTTCCAAAAAAACCAATAAAGCACTCGGTGGAATATATAAATCTTTGGGTACCTCAGTAATCGGCTTACCTTCAACAATCGCCAACGGCAATTCTTGTTGTTGCGCTACTGAAATAGACATGCGAAAGCCCGTAAAAAAGAAATGATTATAAAGCGAATAACTAACAATTCACATCTCAAACGCGCTGCAATCGCCCAAGCCGCGACGGATGATATTGGGTGTTTCATCAAACAATTCAATTACCGACGTTGCCTCTACCCCACAATAGCCGCCATTCACAATCAAATCCACTTGTCTATCCAACGCATCATGGATTTCATAAGGGTCAATCATCGGCAGTTCTTCACCGGGCAAAATCAACGACACACTCATCATCGGTTGATCTAAAGCGGTCAGCAAAGCAATAGCGATGTTATTATCTGGCACGCGAATACCAATGGTTTTACGCTTAGGGTGCATTAAGCGCTTCGGTACTTCATTCGTCGCCTGCAAGATAAAGGTAAAACCGCCTGGTGTATGTTGCTTCAATAAACGATAGTTTTGATTACTCACTTTTGCGTAAGTGCTAATTTCCGACAAATCTCGACA
>CAZMQC010000008.1:18296-19968 GCA_964568295.1 uncultured Spongiibacteraceae bacterium
CCATTTCTGGCCATTGGGTTTTAATATCGCACACCTTGCCATTACCCAACCAAGCATCAAAAGCTTTTGTGGCATTTTCCACATAACCTTGCTGCACCAAATATTCCGCAAAATGCGGGCGCCCTACCTGCCCAATATCGGGGCAAAAGGTTAACGCGCCCTGCAATGTGTTCGGCATACCTAGGCTAGCCAGCTTTTTATCAATCATATAAGCACGCTGCTCACGCGCCTCGCGCAAGATAGCAATCATCGACAAAATGGCAGTATGGTTTGGGTCAAAGTCCAAGCCAACAATATGCACCAAAACGCCCGACCAAACCGCTGACAACTCAATCCCTGAAACAAATTGTAGTTTTTTATCCAAGCTTGCAATTGCTTGGCTACCTGCAACGGTATCATGATCGGTTAAGGCAAATAGCTCTACTTGCGCTTCTTCTGCGCGTAACAAAACCGCTTCTGGTGATAATTTTCCATCCGATGCGGTGGAATGACAGTGCAAATCAAATTTCATATCCGTTATTATACGAGTCTTTTACTTGAAACCATAAAGATAATGTCTGAAGAATTCGCAAAAGCGCAAAATCCACCTGCTAAAAAAGAAAATTTGCTGCTGAACTTGGCTTTTAATATTGTTATTCCTGCGTTGATTTTGTCAAAACTCAGCAACGAGCAATATTTAGGCATTACGTTAGGGTTGGTTGTTGCTTTAGCCTTTCCATTTTTTTATGGCATTTTGGATTTTTTTCAGCGCGATAAAATCAATATTTTTTCTATTTTAGGTATTGTTAGCACCTTGTTAACAGGCGGCATTAGCCTGCTAAAACTAGGACCTGAATACATCGCCATTAAAGAAGCTGCAATACCCGGTTTAATCGGCATTATCGTGTTTATCTCCACTTGGACACCTTATCCGCTGGTTGGTAAACTGATTCTAAATGATGCTATTTTCAATTTAGATAAACTTAATCATGACATTACCAAGCTGAACGCCGAACAAAAATTACAGCGTATTTTACGCAACTGCTCTTTCTTGGTAACACTCTCGTTTGTTTTTTCTTCCATGATGAATTATCTGCTCGCGGTATGGGTCGTGGTGAGCGATCCTGGTACAGTTGCTTACAATGAAGAATTGGGCAAAATGACCGCGCTTAGCTACCCCGTTATTGCTTTGCCTAGCATGGTCATTATGGGCATTGCCTTGTTTTATTTAATTCGCCAATTACAAAAAATCACCCAATGCAGTATTGAAGAATACCTGCATGTTCAAGCCAAATAGGATTTATTATGTTGTACGCCATTATTAGTGAAGATCGCCCCAACAGCCTAGCAGCACGCCTGCAAGCCCGCCCTGCGCATTTAGAGCGTTTGCAAGCCTTACGCGACCAAGGTCGCTTAGTTTTAGCGGGACCGCACCCTGCAACTGATGCAGAAAATCCAGGCGAAGCGGGTTTTACTGGCAGTTTAGTCGTTGCTGAGTTTGCTAGCCTTGCCGATGCGCAGCAATGGGCAAACGCCGATCCTTATATTACAGCAGATGTTTACCAGTCGGTTGTTATTAAGCCGTTCAAGCAGGTTTTTTGAGCCGCCTTTAAAACGTCACCAGCTCATACAAGCAAAATAAAAGCAATTTCGTTAATTGACAAACACTTAGCCAATTTTGTATTTGACAAAA
>CAZMQC010000008.1:20068-21232 GCA_964568295.1 uncultured Spongiibacteraceae bacterium
GCTCGATTAAGTCAATCATCGGGTAATACGGGCGCTCAATTAATTGCTTTGGAAAAAGAGCACGCCACGGTTAAACAACAACGCGACGAATTAGCAGCAAACCTTGACGAAACCAGTAAAGAATTGGCTCGCATTCAAACGCTATCTAGTAATGCAATTTCGCTAGACGAAGAAAACAAACGCTTACTGAAAGAATTAGAGCAAGCCAAAAACCAACTGGATACTTTAAAAGCAGATAATGTGCGTTTAAATGATACGATAAAACGCAACGAATTTATGAATGGCGCTTTCGCGGTTCTGCTAGGTATTATAGCCACTTTAGTTATACAATATTTCCAACGCACTCGCCGTCGCAGTGATTGGGCTTAATTGAGGATTTTATGAAAAAATTATTTACCGCTTTTTGTATTTTATTGTGCAGCCAACTGGCTTTAGCTAACACCCAAGTGGTCATTGATACCACGCGCGGCAGCTTTGTTATTGAACTATTTGACAAGGAGGCACCGATTACCGTGAAAAACTTCCTGTCTTATGTCGATAGTGGCTTTTATAACGGTACTATTTTCCATCGTGTTATCCCCGATTTTGTTGTTCAAGCTGGCGGCTTCACTAAGGAACTCTCCAAAAAGGAAACACAAAAACCGATTAAGAACGAAGCACGCGAAACATTAAAAAATGAACGCGGCACGCTGTCTATGGCTCGCTTATCCGCGCCCGACACCGCAACCTCACAGTTTTTCATCAACTTAGAAGATAACCCGTCTTTAGACTGGCGCAAATGGAACGTTGGTTATGCTGTCTTTGGCAAAATTGTGCAAGGCATGGAAATTATTGATGACATCGCGCTTCAACCTACAGGAAACGCTGGTATGCACCGCGATGTTCCCATTGAAGCGATTGAGATTATCAAAGCTTATCGCGTCGAGACACAAAAACCATGATCGCACTGAGCGTTAATATCAATAAAATTGCCCTGATTCGTAACTCGCGCCCTGGCAATAATCCCGATATTATCCAACATGCCAAACAATGCGTAGCCTTTGGTGCGCAAGGCATTACCGTACACCCTCGCCCTGATCAGCGTCATATTCGCGCAGAAGATTGCCTACAGCTCAAACAAGTGCTTGATGTGGAATTTAACATTGAGGGCAACCCGCTCGCGGG
>CAZMQC010000009.1:0-4643 GCA_964568295.1 uncultured Spongiibacteraceae bacterium
AAGCTGTAAAAGACTGGGAAGCACAAGATAAAGAAGGCAAAAAACCGAGCAAGCCTAAAATTCATAGCTTCGAAAAAAACGATCTGAATGCTGATGAATTGGCTATTCTTCCGTCACTTCCTAAAGAATGGAACTATGCACGACTATCTGAAATAGCTGCGATTGGCTCGGGTATGTCTGTAAGTAAAAATAGGAAACTATTAAACGCTGTGAGCGTCGCATACCTTAGAGTGGCAAATGTTCAGCGTGGCTATCTGGATTTATCAGAAATAAAAGAAATGGATATTGAGAAAGCCGCACTGCCAGGCCTGCAATTGGAAAAGTGGGATGTTTTATTCAATGAAGGTGGTGATAGAGATAAGCTAGGACGAGGCTGGATTTGGGATGGGCAGATTGCTCCTTGTATTACTCAAAACCATGTTTTTAGAGCAACTCCTTTTGTAAAACAATTAAGCCACTCAAAGTTTATCTCACATTGGGGAAATTCATTTGGGCAAAGATATTTTGAAGCAACAGGAAAGCAAACCACAAACTTAGCATCTATTAACAAAACAGTTTTAGGCAACTTCCCTATACCGTTGGTGTCGTTGAATGAACAAGAAAAAATAATAGAAATTATTGAAGAAAAGCTATCCGTGATTGAACAAAACGAACAGGAAATAGGCGTAGCATTATCCAAAGCTGAATTGTTACGGCAATCCATACTTAAAAAAGCGTTTTCAGGTTCGCTAATCAGTTAAAGGTTTTCCCTGTAATATAGAAAAACGGTTACTTTCGACGTACAGTGCGCATTAATTAAACGACTTTTGTAAAGGTAATCGTTATGACAACCACCAACTTCAACCTTCGATTAGAAAAGGATTTACGCGACCGCGCTTTTTCTGTGTTTGAACGTTACGGTTTAACGGCTTCGCAAGCGTTTAAGTTGTTTTTAAATCAAGTAGCTGAAACCAATACGATTCCACTCACCTTTGATTATCAGGCGCAAGAGCCTAACCAAGCCACGCAAAAAGCTATATTGGAGGCGCTACAACGCACCGATTTTTCGGATGCATTGAGTATGGATGAGGCGTTAAAAGTGCTAAACCAACATGCGTAAGGTGATTTTAGAAAAGCAGTTTAAAAAGGATGCTAAAAAACACTACCTAGAATTTACAACATCAGCATGGGCAGTCATTCAGAAATATTTTGATACGGAGTGATACTGAGGATTTGTGCTTGATCTAGTTGTTTTTTTAAGTTTAAATTAATACTAAATCTTATAATAAACTTGTTTTAAGCTATGTATATCCCTCGCCATCTACACAGCACTCTCCAAACCTTGATACAGCAGTTCCCCGCAGTATTGGTAACAGGCCCACGCCAAGTGGGCAAGTCCACTTTGCTGCAACAGGTTGCTCATGATTATGCTTATGTCAGCCTTGATGATCCGTTGTTGTTAGCTCAAGCGAAAGATGAGCCTCAGTTGTTTTTATTAAACCATCCTGAAAAAGTGATTTTGGATGAGGTGCAGTACGCGCCAGAGCTGTTTTCATTATTAAAGCTGGCGATTGATAAACAGCAGCGTAACGGCATGTTTTTGCTCTCTGGTTCACAGGCGTTTGAGTTGATGCAGAATGTGAGTGAAACCTTGGCAGGGCGTATTGCAATCTTGAAACTGTCTGGGCTGTCGTTGCGCGAAATTCAGCAAAACCCTTTTGAACAGCCATTTATCCCTAGTATGGATTACCTACAAAGCCGTGAAGCGCATCTGCAAGAAACAGATTCGATCTGGCAAATCATTCATAAGGGCTGTATGCCTAGGTTGTATCAGCAAGAAACTGATTGGCACATCTATTATTCTTCCTATGTCACTACTTACATTGAGCGTGACGTTCGCCAAATTACCAATATCAATAGCAGTTTGGATTTTACACGCTTTATGGTGGCAATTGCTGCGCGCAGTGGCGAGCTGCTGAACTATAACAGTATGGCGCAGGATGTTGGTGTGTCGATTGAAACGGTCAAACGCTGGGTCACTATTTTGCAGACCTCTGGCATTATTTATCTGCTGCAGCCCTATGCTAATAACCATCTTAAACGCGCCATTAAAACGCCTAAGGTGTATATGTTAGATACAGGACTGATGGCTTGGCTCACTAAGTGGCTAACTCCCGAAACTATTCAGCAAGGCGCAAAAAGTGGGCAGTTTTTTGAAACCTTTGTGGTTAGTGAAATTATTAAGTCGTTTTATAACCAAGGGAAAGAGCCGCCGCTGTATTTTTATCGTGACACTAATCAAAAAGAGATTGACTTACTGATTGAAGATGGGCAAACGCTTTATCCCGTTGAAATTAAAATGACTGCCAATCCTAATAAACGCATGGCAAAAGCTTTTGATCTTTTACGTTCCAACTTGCCTGCCAATGAGTTAACCATTGCTCATGGAACGATTATCAACCAGTACCCGCAGAAGCTTTGGTTAGCAGAAAATCTAATGGCTGTGCCTTTGACGTATGTGTAATACGGGATGAATAATGCTGAAATATTGGACAATACAAATGATTTTTCTTGCAAATCCACTTTTGAAAAGTGAATTTACAAGAAAAGCAATTATTTTCAGTTTAATTTGCGATGACATCTTAGATTAAACGGAGTTTTACTTGTAATAGTTATATGGATTGCCAGTAACTGCACATAAAGTTACACTTAGTGTTACATTCTGTGTAGTTGGAAAATAAGATGCTCCAATCAATCCCAGCTCAGCCGTTAGAGCGGCTTTATCAAGGCTTAGATGCTCTGGCAACGCCAGAGCGTTATCTGTTTACGCCTGCCGATATGCGTGTGCTAGTGGGGGATATTAGTGATGCAGCTTATCGTGCTCTATTAAGTCGTGCTGCAAAAGGCAGAAAGCTTGAGCGTGTTTGTCGTGGAGTGTATTTATATCATCCTGCTAAACCTGTGTTGGGTTCGGTGTTGTTTCATACGGCTGCGCGTTTGCGAGCGCATGAGTTTAATTACATCAGCCTAGAAACAGCGTTAAGTGAAGCGGCCGTGATTTCACAAACTCCAATCAATTGGATTACGTTGTTATCCTCTGGCCGTTCCCAAATTATTGATTGTGGTCGTTGGGGAAAAATTGAGTTTATTCATACCACTCAAACCGCAGCCAATTTAGCACCGCACTTACATTACGATGCGCGGTGCCGGTTATGGCGAGCTAAAGTGCCGCAGGCGTTGCGTGATATGCGTAGGCATCAGCGTAATTTGGATTTAATTGATTGGAGTGCTGCCAATGACCACAACTAAGCTCCCTATCAATCTCGATAAACTGCTGCACCAGCGCACGGTGGAGAGTGAGCGCATCGAGTACAAAGCTGGCTGGAATCCTGAGAGCGTGATTCATACGCTGTCTGCTTTCGCCAATGATTTTCATAATCTGGGTGGCGGTTATGTGGTGATTGGTGTGACCGAAGAAAACGGCCAGCCCGTTATTTCAAAAGAGCGGCCACCTGTTGGTTTAGCGCCAGAGCAAATTGATTCCATCCAAAAAGAGCTGTTGAACTTGGGTAATTCGGCGATTCAGCCGCCTTATCATCCACTCACGGCTGTGTATGAAGTGTATGGCAAACATATCTTGGTGCTGTGGGCGTTCGGTGGTGAGACTCGCCCTTATAAAGCCAAAGTGAGTTTGAGCCAGAATAAAACTGAGTGGGCTTATTATGTACGCAAACACACCAGCACGGTGAAAGCCACGGGTGATACGGAACGTGAGCTGATTTCGTTAGCAGCGACTGTTCCTTTTGATGACCGCTATAAGCAAACCGCCAGTTTGGATGATTTAGCTCCGCACTTGATGCGCGAGTTCTTAGCCGAAATTGGCAGTGATTTAGCGAAAAACGCTACCGAGATGTCTACCGAGCAGTTAGCCAGACGTTTAAATATTGTTGGTGGGCCGCCTGAGGCGTTGTTTCCTAAAAACGTCGGTTTGTTGTTTTTTAACCCCAATCCAGAGCAATTTTTTCCCGTTACGCAAATTGATGTGGTGTACTTTCCAGAGGGGGCGGGCGGCGACCATTTTGAAGAAAAAATATTCAAAGGCCCGTTGGGGCGCATGACTCGTGATGCGCTAAGTTATATCAACGCGCAGTATTTAAAAGAATTTGTAGTGAAACACCCAGACCGCGCCGAAGCCGAGCGTTTTTGGAATTTCCCTTATGCCGCCATTGAGGAAGCTGTGGTGAATGCGGTGTATCACCGTTCTTATGAAATTCGTGAGCCGATTGAGATACGCATTTACAAGCACGAGCTGATGGTGCTGAGCTTTCCTGGCCCAGACCGCTCAATTCGTTTGGAAGATATTCAGCAAGGCAGCGCGGTAAGCCGCCGCTATCGTAATCGTCGCATTGGTGAGTTTTTAAAAGAGTTGGATTTAACCGAAGGCCGCTCCACGGGTTTGCCAAAAATCTTCAGTAAGATGGAACGTAATGGTTCGCCTCAACCCATTTTTGAAACCGATGAAGAACGCACTTATTTCTTGGTGCGACTGCCAGTGCATGAAAAAGTGGCTGAGTTGGAGCAAGCTAGCGAACAAGTAAGCCTCCAAGCTACCGCGGAAGTCACCGCGGAAGTCACCGCGGAAGTCACCGCGGAGCTAATGAATT
>CAZMQC010000009.1:4743-12069 GCA_964568295.1 uncultured Spongiibacteraceae bacterium
ACCGCGGAAGTCACCGCGGAAGTCACCGCGGAAGTCACCGCGGAGCTAATGAATTTTCTGAGTGTTTTTGTTGGCGATATGTCTCGGACAGAGCTGATGGAGAAAATAGGGCTAAAGCATGCTGAACATTTTAGGCTTAATTACTTAAATAAAAGCTTGGAGTTGGATTTAATTGAAATGACAATCCCAGCTAAGCCCCGCAGCCGTTTGCAAAAATACCGTTTAACCCCACTAGGCAAGCAAGTGCTTGCCGCTAAGGACTTTTAATTATGAATACCGCTTCTATCGTTTCTCGTGTTTGGAGCTTTTGCACTACTTTGCGTGATGATGGCGTGGGCTATGGCGATTATTTAGAGCAGCTGACGTACTTAATTTTCTTGAAGATGGCGGATGAATATTCCAAGCCGCCTTATAGCCGTGATGTCGGTATTCCCGCGGCCTATAGCTGGTCTGCGTTGAAAGCCAAAAAAGGTGCGGAGTTGGAGGTGCTTTATGTGGAAGTCTTGCGCGAGTTAGGTAAGCAGCGCGGTATGTTGGGGCAAATTTTTACTAAGGCGCAAAACAAGATTCAAGACCCTGCCAAGTTGTATCGTTTAATCGACATGATTGATTCCACCGAGTGGATCATGATGGGGGCGGATGTTAAAGGCGATATTTATGAGGGGCTGTTAGAGAAAAACGCTGAGGATACTAAGTCTGGCGCTGGCCAATACTTTACACCTCGCGCCCTGATTCGAACGATGGTTGAGTGCATTCGCCCTGAACCTAGTAAAACCATTGCAGACCCTTCTTGTGGTACGGGTGGTTTCTTCTTGGCCGCCTACGATTTTCTAACTCATGCCGATAATTACCAGCTCGATAGAGAGCAAAAACAGTTTTTAAAATTTAATACATTTTATGGCAATGAGATTGTCGCTAACACGCGCCGCTTATGTTTGATGAATATGTTTTTGCATAACATTGGCGAGATTGATGGCGAAAGTACGATTTCCCCAAATGATGCTTTAATCGCGCCCAGCCCCGTGAGCGTGGATTATGTGTTAGCCAACCCGCCGTTCGGCAAAAAAAGCTCGATGAGTTTTACCAACGATGAAGGCGAGCAAGAAACTGAGGATTTAACCTATAACCGTCAAGATTTTTGGGCGACCACCTCGAACAAGCAATTGAACTTTGTGCAGCATATTCGCAGTATGCTGAAAACTACGGGCAAAGCTGCTGTGGTGGTGCCTGATAACGTGCTATTTGAAGGCGGCGCGGGTGAGACCGTGCGCAAAAAGCTGCTAGATAACACTAACTTGCATACCATTTTGCGTTTGCCCACTGGGATTTTTTATGCCCAAGGCGTGAAAGCGAACGTACTGTTTTTTGATAATAAAGCAGCCAGCCCAGAACCTTGGACGAAAGAAGTGTGGTTTTATGATTACCGCACCAACATTCATCACACGCTCAAGAAAAAGCCATTACGCTTTGAAGATTTAGCCGAATTTGTGCAGTGCTACCACGCTGAAAATATTACTCAGCGCACTGAAACTTATCATGCCGAAACCAACCCAGAAGGCCGTTGGCGTAAGTTCAGTTATGAAGAACTGACGGCACGCGATAAAACCAGCTTGGATGTGTTTTGGCTAAAAGACCAAAGCCTAACCGACTTAGAAAATCTGCCCGAACCCGACGAACTGGCCGAGCAGATTATTGAGAACTTGGAAGCAGGGTTAAATAGCTTTAAGGAAGTGTTAGCCGCATTGTAACCAAGGGGCAAACTAGCCCCTATCCCACCGCCCCGCTATAATGCTGTCTTATTCATCATAAACCGCCAACAAAACCATGAGTACTTTTCAATTTTCTTACAACGATGTTTCCGAAGATCACAGCAAGGGCTTTTTGCTCGACAACGGGCAATCTATTTTTGCGGTAAAAAAAGATGGCAAACTTTATGTTTACCATAACCGCTGCCCACATTTAGGCATTGAGTTGGAATGGCAAGAAGATCAGTTTTTAGATTCAGAGGGCGCAATGATCCAGTGCTGTACTCACGGCGCGTTGTTTATTATTGAAGATGGCGAATGTGTTGCGGGACCTTGCGTAGGGGAAAGTTTATTGCAACTGCCTATCAGTATCGACGGCGATATAATCACCGTCGATTTGGCGCAATTGCCCTAAGCTTATTTACTCACGACGCCACGTTGTACCTTGTGCGGAGTCAGCTAAAATAACGCCCTGCGCTTTTAGTTCATCACGGATTTGATCCGACAACGCATAGTTCTTAGCCGCTTTTGCCGCTTGGCGTTCAGCAATTTTTTGCTCTATCGTTTCAGCGCTTAAACCCTGCTCAGAGCCTGCTTGCAAAAACGCTGTGGGGTTATCTTGTAAAATCCCCAAAACATTGCCAAGCGCTTTTAAAATAGCCACATGCTGCTCAGCGCTTTGTTGATCGTTAGCGGAGTTAATTTCTCGCACCACGTTATACATCACCGCCAAGCCTTCGCGCACATTAAAATCATCGTCCATCGCTGCTGCAAACGCTTGCCAAGTATCAGTTTGCTGTAACGCTTCCAAGCTTAACGGCGCAACTTCGGCGTAAGCCTGCATACTTTGGTAAAAACGCTCTAAGCCGACTTTTGCCTCTTTTAAGCTTTCTTCCGAATAGTTAATCGGGCTGCGGTAATGGCTGGAAATCAAGAAGAAACGCACGACTTCAGCGTGGTATTTATCTAAGATCTCGCGAATAGTGAAAAAATTACCCAAGGACTTAGACATTTTTTCATTATCCACACGCACAGCGCCTGCGTGCATCCAATAATTCACATACTTTTTGCCCGTTGCCGCTTCTGATTGCGCAATCTCATTTTCGTGGTGTGGGAAAACCAAGTCTGGCCCACCGCCATGAATATCAAAGGTTTCACCCAAACATTTAGTGGACATCGCCGAGCATTCAATATGCCAACCGGGACGCCCTTTACCCCACGGCGAATCCCAATGCGCCTCCCCTGCTTTGGCCGATTTCCATAAAGCAAAATCACGCTCATCGCGTTTATCGGTTTCAACGGTTACTCGTTCGCTTGCGCCGTCACGTAACTCATCCAGCTTTTTGCCCGATAATGCGCCGTAGTGCGGAAACTTTTTCACCGCATAATACACGTCACCGCTATTGCCTGCGTAAGCAAACTGCTTTTGTTCTAAATTGCTGATCATGCCAATCATATCGTCAATATAATCCGTGGCACGTGGCTCTTGCGTTGGCCGCAACACGTTTAAACGCTGTTCATCTTCGTGCATAGCTGCAATGAAACGCGCCGTTAACGCCTTATAGTCCTCGCCATTTTCTTGCGCTCTTTTCAGGATTTTATCGTCAATATCAGTAATATTACGCACATAATTTACGTCATAGCCTTTAGCCGACAAATAGCGATTAATAATATCGAACGCAACCAACACCCGCGCATGACCTAAATGGCAGTAGTCGTAAACCGTCATGCCGCACACATACATCGACACTTTGCCATCTTGCAACGGTTTAAACGCTTGCTTCTCGCGCGCCAAGGTATTGTAGATTTGTAATGCCATGCTTTAATTTCCTTCTTTCAAACTGATGGTGCGGTTAAACACCGGTTTTTCTGCGCGATGATCAAAACGATCGCTGACAAAATAGCCTTCACGCTCAAATTGGAAATGCGTTTCTGCCGCACAATCTGCCAAGCTCGGTTCAATCACGGCGTTTTCTACCACAATCAGCGACTGCGGATTTAATGCATTCAAATAACCGCCCTCTTGTTTATCAGGATTTTCCACATCAAACAAACGGTCGTACAAACGCACTTCGGCGGTTTTGCCTAAGCTTTCTGAAACCCAATGAATAACACCACGCGGCTTCATTTCTTCGGGTGGATTAGTACCCAGTGTATTGGCAACAAGACTGGCAACGATTTCTGTGATTTCGCCTTGCGCATTACGCACCACGCTTTCTGCTTTAATCACATACGCGCCACGCAAACGCACGTAATCGCCCATTACTAAACGCTTAAATTTCTTACGGCTTAGCGAGGTGTCTTCGCTAAAATCAGCTTTATCAATCACAATCGTTTCAGTAAAAGGTACCTCACGACTACCCATTTCAGGCTTGCTTGGATGATTATCTAAGTTCAACCATTGCACGTCTTGCCCAACCACCTCCGCATAATTGCTAAAGCGCACACGCACAGGATTTAACACACACATCGCTCGTGCCGCATGTTGGTTTAAGTCATCACGCACTTCAAATTCAAGTTGTGCAACATCAACCGTACCGTCGGTTTTCGCCACCGCCAAGCCATCGCAGAAATTACGAATTGCTTCAGGGCGATAACCACGACGACGCAAACCAGAAATCGTTGGCATACGCGGATCGTCCCAACCCGCCACCACTTTTTCATCAACCAGTTGTTTAAGCTTACGCTTACTGGTCACGGTATAGTTAATATTTAAACGGCCAAATTCATATTGTTTAGGCTTGCTCGGCACGGGTAAATTCTCAATAAACCACTCGTATAACGGACGATGATCTTGGAACTCTAGCGTACAAATTGAGTGGGTAATACCTTCAATCGCATCTTCTTGCCCATGCGCATAATCATAGCTGGGGTAAATACACCATTTATCGCCAGTTTGGTGGTGACTGGCAAAACGGATACGGTACAAAATCGGATCGCGCATATTCATATTCGGCGATGCCATATCAATCTTGGCGCGCAATACCGCTTCGCCCTCTTTAAATTCGCCGTTACGCATTTTCTCGAACAACTCAAGATTTTCTGCCACACTGCGATTGCGATAAGGGCTATCTTTACCTGGCGCTGTTGCCCAACCACGGTATTCGCTGGCTTCTTCTGGGCTTAACTGGCAAACATAGGCCTTACCTTGTTGAATTAAATGAATCGCCCATTCGTAGAGCTGATCAAAATAGCTCGACGCATAACGCACCTCGCCCGACCATTGAAAGCCCAACCAGCGCACATCTTCTTGAATCGCATCAATAAATTCTTGGTCTTCTTTAGTCGGATTGGTGTCATCAAAACGTAGATTACATTCACCACCAAAATCTTTTGCCAGACCAAAGTTTAAGCAGATCGATTTCGCATGACCAATATGCAAAAAACCATTTGGTTCAGGCGGAAAACGGGTAATTACTTTGCCGCCATGGGTATTATTTGCCAGATCCTGCTCAATAATGGCACGAATAAAATTATGATTTGCTGCTTTTGTATTCGCTGCCGAAGAATTACTCATATCGCCTAGCCTTTAAGGTTTCGTAAAAAAGTTAAAACGCTTATTATACGCATTCATTGAACAGCTAACCATATACAAGGTATTTACTTCTATGATTACATTGCACACTAACCACGGCGACATTGTTATTGAACTGGATTTTGAAAAAGCACCGAAAACCAGCGAAAACTTTTTAGCGTATGCCAAAGAAGGTTTTTACGAAGGTACGATTTTTCACCGTGTGATTAATGGCTTTATGATCCAAGGCGGCGGCTTTGACAAAGACATGAGCCAGAAAAAAACCAAAGCAGCGATTGAGAACGAAGCCGACAATGGCTTAAAAAACGACTGCTATACCTTAGCCATGGCGCGCACCATGGATCCGCATTCAGCCACTGCGCAGTTTTTTATTAACGTAAAAAACAATGATTTTCTAAACTATACCGCTAAAAACAGCCAAGGCTGGGGTTATGCGGTATTTGGTAAAGTCACTGCGGGCACCGAAGTAGTGGATAAAATCAAAGCGGTAAAAACAGGCCGTAGCGGTATGCACCAAGATGTTCCTGTTGAAGCGGTTATTATCGAAAAAGTAACAGTTGCCGAATAATATCAGGGGGCTTGCCCCCTTTTTAACCACTCTCTAGTCTTCATTCCATGTCTATTCATTTCATCTCTGACCTGCATTTACACGCCCAGCGGCCTGATATTACGCTAGCCTTATTTGATTATTTGCAACAATTACCCGAACAAACCGAAGCCTTGTATTTATTGGGTGATATTTTTGAAGCTTATCTAGGTGATGATGACGATGACGTATTGCTTGCGCAGGTTAAACAGCGGCTCAAACAACTTAGCGACAAAGGTGTGCAGCTATTTTTTATGCACGGCAATCGTGATTTTTTAGTAGGCGATGATTTTTGCCAACAAACTGGCTGCCAATTATTAGCCGATCCGAGCGTTATTGAATGTTACGGTCAGCGTTACTTATTAATGCACGGCGACAGTCTTTGTACCGATGATATTGAATACCAAACGTTTCGCGCACAAATCCAAAACCCCGCGATGAAAGCCATGCTGCTTGCCAAACCATTAGCCGAACGCCGCGAAATCGCTAAACAATTGCGCGACAACAGCAAAATGCTCAACAGTAATAAGGCGCAAGATATTATGGACGTAAATACGCAAGCGGTTGAACAGGCATTGACCGAACATAACGTTGACAGGCTTATTCATGGGCATACCCACCGCCCAGCGATACACGACTTAGGCGCAGGCAAGCAACGCATTGTACTGGGTGATTGGGATAAAAAAGCGTGGGAATTAATGATCCAAGCGCATAAAATTGAACTTCGTGATTTTGCTATCGAGAACTAACAGCCATGGATTTTTTACTACAACTGTCTGGTAATAGCGCCTTTATTCGTACGCTGCTAATTATTGGCTGTATCATTGTTTTTTTAATTACTAGTCGCATTTTCTCGCGTTTCATGAGCGAGTTTGCCAACCGCCACCAATTTGGTGAATTGCGGGTACGCTATATTATTCGTCTGGCTAATTTAGGCTTTTTATTCTTAGGCATTAGCGTTGTCGCGCTATTGCTCGGCTTAGGTTATAGCGAAATCTCGGTGTTTTTATCCTCTATTTTTGCGGTTGTGGGCGTTGCTTTATTTGCGCAGTGGTCGATTCTGAGCAATATCACCGCCAGCATGATTATCTTTTTTAGCTTCCCCTACCGCGTCGGTGATCGGATTAAAATCCTTGATAAAGACGACGATATTAGCGGCGTTATTCGCGACATTACCGCTTTCCACGTAATCATTCGTCGCGATGATGGCAATAAAATTACCTATCCCAATACTTTGATTTTGCAAAAAGCGGTGCTAAAAATTGAGCGTCCCTTAGCAAAAACTGTAACGGAGCAAGAAGCTTAGCTACCATCTAAGAGTTTTTCATTTGCTATTTGCGAGGAAACTTTATACATTTCGCAAATTCCTGTAAACACTGTAATTTCAATATGACACCTCTGATCCAGTCATGCGTTTTACATTTTGGCGAAATGGGCAGCCGCTGGGGCATCAACCGCAC
>CAZMQC010000009.1:12169-19621 GCA_964568295.1 uncultured Spongiibacteraceae bacterium
CGTATGCAGGAAATGCACGAGATGATTGAAATGCTGACGCAATGGACCATTGAAATTCAACGCCTTGATACCGAACATTTAAAAACGCTGCTCAAGCTCGGCAAAGGCGTAACAAGAATGCTCGAATTCAAAGATAAAATTCTGCCTAATGCCGATAAAAAGGCTTCTTCATAAGGCTTTAATTCAAAAATAGATAAAGCTTGCAAAACATAGGGGGTTTTCGCTATTGTCTGGAGCTCCTTAACATTATATATATTTGTATTATGTTTTTATTTAAACTAATATCTTCATTATTTCTCTCGCGGCGGACACCATGGCAAAAGTAATCATTATCGGCGCAGGCACAGGCGGAATGGCTGGCGCTTATGAAATTCGACAAAAACTCAGTAAACAACATCAAGTAGTTGTCATTAACGAACGCGAAGACTTTCAGTTTGTACCGTCTAACCCTTGGATAGCGGTTGGCTGGCGTAAACGCCCACAAACCAGTTTTCCTATTCGCCCGCACTTACAGAAAAAGGGTATTGAGTTTATTGCATCGAGGGTTGAAAAAGTCGATCCACATAACAACACCCTGCAATTAGCTAACGGCAATAGCGAAACCTATGATTATTTAGTCATTGCCACAGGCCCTAAACTGGATTTTTCAGGCGTAGCAGGCGGCGGCCCCGATAACGGTTTTACCCAGTCAATTTGTACGCTGGATCATGCCGAAACTTGCTATCAGCAAGTACAGCAATTAATTGCTAACCCCGGCCCTGTGATTATCGGCGCATTTCCTGGCGCTTCTTGCTATGGGCCTGCTTACGAATACGCCTTTGTGCTGGATAAAGAACTGCGCAATCATAAAGTACGCGATCAAGTACCGATGCTTTATGTTACCGCTGAACCCTATGTCGGTCATTTAGGTTTAGCGGGCGTGGGGGATTCCAAAACCATGATGGAAAGCGAATTGCGTAATCGTCATATTCCTTGGATTACCAATGCCAAGGTGAGCAAAGTAGCGGATGGCATCATGTATGTTGATGAACTCGATAACGACGGTCAGTTGAAAAAGCAGCATGAACTACCATTCAAACACTCAATGATGCTGCCCGCATTTGCTGGCGTGGATGCCTTACAAGGCATTGAAGGTTTGGTGAATGCCAAAGGTTTTGTGCTGATTGATGAACACCAACGCAACCCAACCTTTAGCAATATTTTCTCAGCAGGCGTTTGCGTTGCCATTCCGCCGGTTGAAGCAACGCCCGTACCCGTCGGAGCACCGAAAACAGGTTATATGATTGAGTCGATGATGACTGCTATTGCCCATAATCTTGCCGCTGAGCTGGATGGACAAGGCGAGGCCAATCACAAAGGCACTTGGAGCGCCGTTTGCCTAGCCGATATGGGCGATACTGGCGCAGCATTTATTGCCGTACCGCAAATCCCACCGCGCAACATTACTTGGTTTAAAAAAGGCAAATGGGTGCATTGGTCAAAAATTGGCTTTGAAAAATACTTTATTCAAAAAATGAAGATGGGGCATAGTGAACCATTTTTTGAGAAGTTCATTATGCAACAACTCGGTATTAACCGATTGAAAGATAAATAAATGCGTTACTAAAAAGCCAGCTTAACGCTGGCTTTTTAGGTTTTAGATATCAGGAAAAGCTTCTTTCCAGTCGTCCGTGTCCATTTCAAGATTACGGGCTATTTCGCGCAACTCAATGCGCTCACGCAGTAACCGCTTTTTATCGCTGAGTTCCTTCTTAGATTGAGTAATATCAATCTCTTCATAATCACCCGCATCATCAAAAAAATCATCATCAAGTTTACTCATGACCACCACCTCTTTGAAGACTCTTATATCATCATATTCATTTAGCCAGCATCGCGTTGATGCTGAATTTTGGCGAAAAATAGTGTTTACTCGCACTTTATTCAAACGAAAAATTTTTATTGGATTAATCAATTATTTTTGTTAAAAAGAGCATCCCATTATTTACACATTTTAAGCAGCAAAAATGGATATCGACTTACTCAAAACTTTCTTAGAAGTTAGTAAAACCAAGCACTTCGGCAAAGCGGCAGATCGGCTATTTCTTACCCAATCAGCGGTTAGCGCGCGCATCCGGTTATTGGAATCGCAATTAGCTTGCCAGCTCTTTCAACGCAGCAGTAAGCAGGTATATTTAACCGAGGAAGGTCGGCGTTTTGCCGAGCACGCACAACGCATTATTCAATCGTGGGAACAAGCCAAACAAGACATCGCGCATATTCAAGAAAATCACGAGCTATTGCATATCGCAAGCTCTGCCCTATTTTGGCAAAGCCTATTCAGTCAACGCCTCAATAAACAAGCCACATCCCTTGCCCTATCTAGCATGGATTGGCATAACGCCAAAGATGCCTTATTAAGTGGGCAGTTATCTTTGTTTTTACATGAAAAGACCGACCACGCGGAATTAGTACAAAGCTCTTTAGGGCAAATCAGCTTAGTGCCCTGCGCCAATAAAGCCACGGTAAAGAACACATCAAACCAAATGCTGCAATATATCGCGGTGAATTGGGGCGAGGCTTTTCAACAGTTTTCTGAGCGTTATATATACCCCAAATACCCCATCAGCTTTAAAGCCGATTTAATCGACACTATTTTGCAACTACTAGCCATACAAAACACATTTGCCTTCTTACCCGCTGCTTTGGCACAAAACAATAGCAAACTCACCGTATTATCCTTGGAAAAAATACCGCAATGTAAAATCCAACTGGCCGCTTATTACTTGCCTAATCAACGAGATACCAACAGCCTGCAGCAAATCATTGATACCTTCACACTGCGATAGAACGCAAAATATTGTACTTTCGGTAATGAATGCTTACACTGTTAAGAAATTCCAAGACAATAAACAAAAGGTAAAATTATGCACTTAGGCTTTAGCTCGATGAACACCGTCAACGACCCAAATCCTGCGGAATTAGCAAAAACCTTAGAACAAGCAGGCTTTGAGTCGCTTTGGTATGGCGAACACAGCCATATCCCTATGTCGCGCAAAACCCCCTATCCAGTCGGCGGTGACCTACCTGAACCTTATAAAGAAATGATGGATCCTTATATTTCTTTGATGCTAGCAGCAACCGCAACCACCAAGCTAAAACTTGGCACAGGCATCGCTTTATTAATGGAACGTGAATTATTTTCGCAAGCCAAAACCATCGCCACCTTAGACCGCCACAGTAACGGGCGCTTGATGATTGGCACAGGCGTGGGCTGGAATGAAGAAGAGTTTGTTAACGCTACCACGCTTCCTTGGAAACGCCGTTATCTTGCGTTAAAAGAAACTGTTGCCGCCACGCGCACCTTATTTCAGGAAAGCGCGCCTGAATTTCATGGCGAGTTAATCAAATTTGATCCTGTGTGGTTTGAACCGAAACCAGTACAAAAAAATGGTCCACAATTTATTTTCGGTGCAATGGGTCCAGTGGGTGTTAAAAATGCTGCTGAATGGGCCGATGGCTGGATGCCCGTTGATGTTGCTTTGCAAGATCCGCACGAAGATATTAAAGCGTTCCGTCAAACCGTTAAAGACTATGGTCGCGATCCTGACAAAGTTGAAATCACCATGGTCGTCATGAAGCCTATCACCGCTGATTTGTTAAAAAGTTATAGTGATTTGGGTATTACCCGCTGTAACGTCGGTGTGGGTATGGAAAACTGGAATAAGCCCGAAGTGATTATGCCGATGATTGAGATGTGTGCTAAGTTAATTCCGCAGTTATAATTAGACCTTCCCTGCGCTTAGGCGCAGGGCATTTGTAATTTGACATCAGTCTGCTAAAGCTTTAAAAATGTCACACTTCTAATAAAAATAATGCAAAGGTTTTTCCATGAAAAAACTCCTCGTCGCTGGTCTAGCCACTTTTTCATTGTTGTCACTTAATGCTTGTAAAACCGAAAACGGCTTACTCGATTTCACGGGTAATTTCTTTTATAACCAAGAATTAGTATTTAGCACAGAAAACACCATTGCTGATATGAAAACCTTTACTTCAGCAGAGTTTGAGGCTAACGCTGTGACAACGCTAGGCACGCTAGGCGCAGCCGATGATGCGCACAATGGCAACGCTTCTTGTCACGCTTATACCAAGCATCCCATCGTACTGGTGCATGGTTTATACGGTTTTGATCAGGTGGTTGGTGTTGATTACTGGTATCGCGTAATTGAAGCTATTGAGCTAGGCGGTGGCGAAGCTTATACCATTCCAGTACCTAAATTAAACTCTACTGAAGTGCGCGGTGAACATTTACTATCCGAATTAAAAAAATTAAAGGCAACCTTAGAAGCAGCTAATGATAAAAAAGATTGCGCTGGAAACCCCGTTGATCGTGACGCAGCTAACCCCGTTAAATTTCACTTAATGGGTCACAGCCATGGTGGCCCAACTACGCGTTATATTATTGAAGCAGGCCCAGAACTATTAGCGTCAGTCACCACCATCGGCGGCTTAAATGCTTACGGTAGTGCCGAAACCAAAAACATGAAGTTATTCATGGACTTACTCACTAGTTTTTACGCAGGTCCATTACTACAAGGTATGATGAACGGCTTAGCAGAATTAATTGAGCATGTCGGAGGCAATAAACAAAACCACGTCAGCTATTCAGTTGCCTCTTTCCAATCGTTGAGCGCGGAAGGGATTACCCAATTCAACGAAGAACACAATATTGGCTTACCAAGCTACTTTGAAGACCATAAACTTGGCAATGCCAATTACGCTGAGGGTAACGATAGTTGCTTGGTAGATGCTAATGACCCAAGTCTAGGTATTAAAGCAAGCAGCCATGGTGTACCTTTAGCCGAGTACACGGTTGACGCAAATGGTCAAGCCGACACCTTAACTGAAAAAGCAGCCAGCGACTATAATCCCGCCAATCCAAACCAGATTCTATTCTTCTCATGGAGTGGTACGGGCGTTAAAACCAACGTGCTCGACCCTGGCGACGTACTTGTGACCTATACCTCTAAAGCGATGTGTGACAAAGACGAGAATGATGTAGAGCTTATGGGTTGCGAACCAAGCGATGGCATGGTGCAACAATGTGCATCTCATTTTGGCACCGTATTACGTTCAGACTACGATATGAACCATCTTGATGAAATCAACTGGGTGATGGGTTTGCGCCGTATGTCGGAAGTGAACCCCTTGGTTATTTTCCGTCAAACCGCCAACCGCTTGGGGCAGTTAGGTTTGTAATGTCTTTTCGTCAATACTTGGCTGCTGGCGTTATTATGCTAGCAGCCGTTTTCACGTTTTTAGCTGTCACCTCCCCTTCTCAAAAAATCAGCGCCTCCCAAACAACACTGGGCACGCCCGTTAAAAAACCGCTAACAAGCACCCCTTCATACAATCAAGCCCCACGCCCAGCCGTTCAACCAGCCAGCTTTGAACGCCCAGAAATTACAGTCGATGAGTCTAGTCATCCACGTTGGGTAACCGATATACAGCAAAGCTCTTTACGTGGCACTCAAGTCGATCGCCCCGCACTCACCATCAGACCTGATGGTTACGCCGAATTAAAACCAACGGTAATTTTTTACTTTGATTATTTTTATAGCTTGAATGGCGAAATGTCACCAGAGCGTATTCAACAACTGATTTACGATGATATTTTTGCTAACTTCCCAGAACCCGCCGCTAGCCAACTCTATGACTTAGTGTTGCGCTATGCCGAATACAGCCATGCGCTGGACAGTTTTTTAGAAAGCCTCACCCAAGAAGATGTCGAAGCACAAGGTATTAGCAAAACCTATTTAGAGCAAAACTTCCAAAACCAGTATTTTGATAACGAAGAAATTGACGCTCTTTTTAATCAATACGACAAAATGCTGCAATTCACGCCGAAAACCAAACAATTAGAAAGTAAAATACAGCGCTACAACGAAGCAAGTTCGAATGAAAAACACGCCGTTGCTTTGGAATTATTTGGCGAACAAGGCGCTCAGCAGTTGCAACAACTCGAACAAGCGGAACAACAATGGCAGCAGCGCTTGCAACTTTACGATCAAGAAAAACAAATTATTTTAAAAGCAGGTTTTGATCAAGAATACCAAGAAGCACAAATCCAAGCATTGAAAGAACGTATGTTTAACCAATCTGAACGAGTTAGAGTAAGAACTTGGGAACGTTATATGCAGTAAAGTTGCTCCACCTCACCCACCACAGATGGATTAGCGTCGCATGGATAAGCTAAGTTTGCTAAAATGCCGCCATTATTTTATTTCCCTCAACACAGGATAAAACTATGTCACAAGAAGCAGTTGTTATTGTCAGTGGCGCTCGCACCCCTATGGGCGGCTTACAAGGCACATTAAGCGGTGCTACCGCTGTTGAGTTAGGCGCAACCGCAATTAAAGCAGCGATTGAACGCGCAGGCGTTGATGTTGAAAAAATCGATGAAGCATTTATGGGCAACGTGCTTTCGGCTGGTTTACGTCAAGGTCCTGCTCGTCAGGCGCTATTACAAGCAGGCGGCAGTAAAGCAACTGGCTGTGTCACCTTAAATAAATTATGCGGCTCAGGTATGCAAGCGGCAATGTATGCTTATGACTCTATCCTTGCAGGCACCAACCAATGTGTTATTGCCGGCGGTATGGAAAGCATGACCAATGCACCGCACTTAGTCATGGGTGCGCGTGGCGGTGTACGCACTGGCCACAGCCAATTTTATGACCATATGTTTTTTGACGGCTTAGAAGATGCTAGCACCTCACGCATGATGGGTAGCTTTGCGCAAGACACGGCTAACGCTTACGGTTTAACCCGCGAAGAAATGGACGAATTTGCTATTCGCTCTTTAACACGTGCGCAAGAAGCGATTAAAAATGGCAGCTTGGCTGATGAAATTGTGCCCGTTGTGATTAAAACCCGCAAAGGCGAAGAAGTGGTAAAAGACGATGAACAACCATTAACTGCGAAACTCGATAAAATTCCAACTTTGCGCCCAGCGTTTGCCAAAGACGGTACCATTACTGCAGCCAATGCCAGCTCAATTTCTGATGGCGCATCAGCGTTGGTCATCATGTCGGAATCAGCGGCTAAACAACAAGGTCTTAAACCACTGGCGCGTATTGTGGGTCATGCACGCCATTCACGCGCACCAGAAGACTTCACTCTAGCGCCAATCGGTGCTACTGAAAAGCTCTTAAAGAAAGTAGGCTGGTCAGCGGATGAAGTGGATTTATACGAAATCAACGAAGCGTTTGCCATGGTCACCATGCTGAGCGTACGCGATTTAGGCATTAGCATGGATAAAGTCAATATTTACGGCGGCGCTTGCGCACAAGGTCACCCAATTGGCTCAACCGGTTCACGCTTATTGGTAACACTCATGTATGCGTTACAGCGCAACAACTTGAAAAAAGGCGTTGCCTCTCTTTGTATTGGCGGCGGCGAAGCAACCGCGATGGC
>CAZMQC010000009.1:19721-20961 GCA_964568295.1 uncultured Spongiibacteraceae bacterium
TAGAGAGCGGGCAAACGCTAGTTGACGGCATGGCTTCTTGGTGGTCGGTGATTCATGGCTATAACCACCCCGTATTAAATCAGGCGATACACCAGCAATTAGACGCCATGGCGCACGTGATGTTTGGCGGCTTAACCCATCAGCCTGCCATTGATTTAGGCCGAAAACTCATTGAACTAACACCCGAACCATTGCAATACGTGTTTTATGCCGACTCTGGTTCGGTTGCTGTAGAAGTCGCAATTAAAATGGCTTTGCAATTTTGGCACTCCCAAGGCAAAAGTGAGAAAACTCAGTTAATCAGCTTTATGCACGGCTATCATGGCGACACCTTTGGCGCGATGAGCGTCACCGATCCAATTAATGGTATGCACCATTTATTTCGCCAAGTACTGCCCCAACATTATTTTGCACCTGCGCCTGCTACACCTTTCGGTCAAGACTGCTCCGATAGCGATACTAAAGCCTTACGCCAACGTTTAGAGCAATACGCCACTCAAACCGCTGCGGTTATTTTAGAGCCGATTGTGCAAGGCGCGGGTGGAATGCGTTTTTATAGCGCTGATTTTCTGCGCCAAGTTCGTGCGCTATGCGATGAATTTGATGTTTTACTCATTGCCGATGAAATTGCCACGGGCTTTGGTCGCACAGGACAATTATTTGCCTGCAATCATGCGGATATTAGTCCTGACATTTTATGTTTAGGCAAAGCCATCACGGGCGGCTATATGAGCTTTGCAGCAACCCTCTGCACTCAACGTATTGCTTACGGCATCAGCGAGGGCGAAGCTGGCGTTTTTATGCACGGCCCAACCTTTATGGCAAATCCCTTAGCGTGCAGTGTTGCTAATGCCAGCATCGACTTATTATTAAAAAACAACTGGCAAAGCCAAGTCAGTCGCATAGAGCAGCAATTATTACGTGACTTAAGTTCTGCCAAAGCGCTCAGCATGGTTGCCGATGTTCGCGTGCTAGGTGCAATTGGTGTCATCGAGTTAAAACAAGCGGTAAACATGGCGGAAATCCAACCCATGTTGGTTGAGCACGGTATTTGGGTGCGCCCTTTTGGTAAGCTGGTTTACATCATGCCGCCTTACGTTATCAGCGCTAATGACTTACAGTTTTTATGCCAGCAAATCATTGCTGTTTTACAGCGCATTTACGGTGATTAATATGAAAATGCCAGTTTTCTTTCTAGCGCATGGCAGCCCGATGAACGCCATTGAAGATAATTATTTTG
>CAZMQC010000010.1:0-5612 GCA_964568295.1 uncultured Spongiibacteraceae bacterium
CGCACAGGCAAATTCTTTTTCTGTAACATTTGTTGCATCAATTCAACCGCGACCGCACGCGAAAACTGCTCAGCCTTCTGCTCTAAGGTCATGACTGAAAAGTCAGCATAGCGTAATTTTATAAACACTTTATTGATTTGATATTGTTCCTGTAGTGGCTGCCAGCGCTGCATCAACTTTTGCATTAATACCGACAACGCCAGCTGACAAGCTTGCTCGCCGATCAAGTCTTTGGTAAAGGTTTCCTCAACACTGACCGACTTTCTTATACGCGTAGTCGATACAGGACGATTATCCATACCTCTGGCAAAATCGTATAAGCGCTTGCCAAACACGCCAAATTCATCAATAAGCTGGCGCAAATCAAGTTGCTGTAAATCCTCACAAGTTGTTATCTGCAAGCGCTGCATCTTTTGCATAGCCGCCTTGCCTACGCCCGGGATTTTCTTAACCGGCAGTGCTTTAACGAAGTCGGCTACTTCGTGCGGCTTAATAACAAATTGATCGTTGGGTTTACGCCAATCACTGGCAATTTTGGCTAGAAATTTATTCACGGAAATACCCGCCGATGCGGTTATTCCAACTTTTTCAGCGATTTCTGCTCGAATGGTTTGCGCAAGCTCGGTAGCATTATCGCAATCGCTCACATCTAAATAAGCTTCGTCTAACGATACTGGTTCGACTAATTCCGTATATTGCCTAAGAATTTGTAGCACCTGCTGCGAAGCTACGCGGTAAACGGCAAAACGATGCGGCAGCACAATTAATTCAGGGCAGCGTTTTAGTGCTTCAGCGGTAGGCATAGCGGAATGCAAGCCAAACTTTCTTGCCTCATAATTGCAGGTCGCCAAAACCCCGCGATGCTCAGCCGCACCGCCAACCGCAATGGGTTTATCTTGCAGCGAAGGATTGTCACGCATTTCCACCGCAGCGAAAAAGCAGTCACAATCTAAATGGATAATTTTTCGAGTATCAGAATACAACATAACAAAACTGTAAATATATACAGTTAATTATAAGCAAAAAGGCGTCGTTGGCAAGTTAGTAAAAAGATTATCCTAAAACGGTTCGATAGCATTTCATTCATAAATAATTTCCATTACTATAACGACCATCTAAATTGCCGTAAACACACGGCTCAACCCCATTAATGAGGAAGTAACCATGGCTAAAAATCGTTTTGAGGAAATTATCGAAGAAACCCGTGCCGCTATTGATAATGCAATCAATGAAGCGCGTAAAGACATCGAACAAATCAAACAAGATTTTTCAGATGCTCGCACTAAAGTCGAAGAAGCTCGTCAAGTAACACGCCAACGCATTGAAGAAATCATTGAAAAAGCGGTTGAAGAAAGTAAAGAATTGGCTGAAAAAAATCGCGAGCAATTGCAAGATGCCAAACTTTATGTTGAAGCAGCTCGTAATGAATATAAAGCGTCAGGCTCGATTGATGCCGCAACCAAAGCGGTTGTTAATTTATACGAACAACGCAAACAATAATAGTTTGCCGTTTTCACAAGCCTGCATCACGCAGGCTTTTTTAGTTTACACGCACACAAATTCTCATGCCCAATCATACCCAGCACTATTTTGGTTTATCTATCCCAACCAGCCAACACCCCGCCATTCGCCGCTTAAAAAAACAATTTACTACCCAGTTACACGGCAATAAACCTTGGACAGCTAGCTATTTATTAATGGATTTTTTAAGCCAAGAACCACTGGAGCCAAATAGTAAGGTTTTGGATATAGGCTGCGGTTGGGGCTTGCTTAGTATCTATCTCACCAAACTTAATCATCAAGTCACAGCGATGGACGCTGACCCGCAAGTTTTTCCCTATCTTGAGCTGCTACAAACCCTCAACGAAACCAGTGACATTGAAACACTGTGCAAACGTTTTGAACAATTAACCGTTGAGGAATTAAGCGAGTTTGATGTATTACTGGCAACGGACGTCTGTTTTTGGGATGAAATGACTGACGTGCATATTGCGTTGATTGAAAAAGCGTTAGAGGCAGGCGTTAAGAAAATTATATACGGCGATCCTATGCGCCCGCCCTTTCTTGCGCTGACCAATCATTGTGTTGAGCAGTATTTTGCCGAAGCGTTTGCTTATCAAGTCGAGCAACCAAACGCCAGAGGCGCAATTATGCTAATTCAGAATGCTTAACTTAGTGTTCTTGCCAAAGATAGTTTTCGACTTGTTGCAAAAAGTCACCGTGCTGTGCTTGCAAGGCTTGGTTAATCGCCTCCCATTGCGTCACAGCTTCGGCTAAATCTAAGGGTGCCATCAGCACAAATAAATCCTTTTCCTCACGCTCCTCATGATGCTCTAATACATGCAGAAAACTACCTTGTGTATCCAATAATTCCAATAAGGCAAAGCGTTTTTCACGACCTCGCATCGCCATATACTCATTCACCATTTGCTGATTTTTTTCCAACATGGCAAGAATTTTCTCGTGTTCTTTTTCATATACCCGCAACGGCCATTGCAGCGGCAAGGCTTCATTGGCAATTAAGGTATAAAGCGCATCGTTTTCAAAATGAATATGAGCGGTTAGATAATTGGAAAAAGCAGCAAAGGTTTGCTCTGCAAACTGGTCTTGGCGTAACAGCAAGCATTCTTGATGATAAAGAAACCAGCGTCTCAAGTCACGGTGGCTATCGGCTAGAATTTGAGCTAAGCAACTTTGCATAACCTACTCAACGCGAAACTGGATATTTCCAAAATCAGCAAATTCAGCGCTATACAAACAAGACTGAGCGGATAACATGCCAGCAAACGCGCCGGTTAAAAATATCTGCCCTTTTCTTAAACTATATCCTTGCTCTAATAAATGGTTAACCATCCAAAGCAAAGATTGCCATTGCCCAACGGATAAACTGCTATTATCGCCTTGGGCAATGATTGTATCGTTACAAGTTAGCTGATAGGTAATTCGATCAAGGTTTTTATTACTCGCGCGCCATTCACCTAAGATAAATTGGTTAGCCATGGCGTTATTAGCAATGATATCAAGGCCGTTATATGCTTGATCAGCAAAATTAAAATCGGGCAGTTCAACAACCGCTGCCGCTTCAGTAAAAACAGCTTGTAATTGTTCAACCGACTGTACAGCGTTTTTGATAGGTTTAGCTAATTTAAACGCCAAACCTTGTTTAATCATTAAGTGTGGATTCTCGCTGAGCTGCAACACAATGGCTTGCTTACTCGATAAAGCAGGTTCTAACAACACACCCGTAATCGGCGAATCCACCTGATACTGTTGTTGCTTTTGCTTATTGTTCAATTCCATTTTAAAACCAACTAAATTCATGCCATGAATCGCCTGATTGCGCACATAGGCTTTTTGCAATTGGTAAGCACGTTGCGGATTTAAATTCTGGTAATTTGCGCTAAAGGTAACCGCAGAATGGCGTCTTTCATTTTTCGCAGCACCTTCCACCGGCTCAGCCAAAGCATTAGCGCCGAGCATTAAGGCATTGAAAAATATTAAGTTATATAAAAATAAACGCATTCAGCTTTTCCCACACTGAAGAAAGTTACTGAACCATAGCACAAGAGGCATCAGCTCCATCAATAAATTATCTTAATCTCAATGCCGTAATTGAACTTCCTGAAAAATGCTAATTTGCGTAAAATGGCGGCTTTTATTTTCACGAGAATCGTCATGAGTAATTCACCCAAAGTTGGCTTTGTTTCCTTAGGCTGCCCTAAAGCGCTGGTTGACTCGGAACGCATCCTAACCCAACTACGCCAAGACGGTTATCAGATCAGCCCCAGCTACGATGGCGCGGATATTGTAGTAGTCAACACCTGCGGTTTTATCGACAGCGCCAAACAAGAGTCGCTCGATGCGATTGGCGAAGCGTTAAACGAAAACGGTCGCGTAATTGTTACCGGTTGTTTGGGCAAAGACGCGCAACTGATTAAAGAAACTCACCCGAAAGTGTTAGCTGTCACTGGACCACAGGCCTACGAAGAAGTAGTCAGCGCCGTACACCAGCACGTGCCAAGCAATAAAGAACACAATCCTTTTGTCGATTTAATTCCGCCACAAGGCATTAAATTAACCCCTCGCCACTACGCCTATTTAAAGATTTCAGAAGGCTGCAATCACCGTTGCAGCTTTTGCATTATTCCTTCACTACGCGGCGATTTAGTCAGCCGCCCGATTGGTGATGTAATGTGCGAAGCGGAACGCTTGGTGAACGCTGGCGTAAAAGAGTTATTAATTGTATCGCAAGATACCAGCGCTTACGGCGTCGATATAAAATACCGCATGGGCTTTTGGCAAGGTCGCCCTATACGCAGCAAAATGGATGCATTGTGCCAAGCGTTAGGCGACTTAGGCGTTTGGGTGCGTTTGCATTATGTTTATCCCTATCCGCATGTTGACGACATTATCCCTATGATGGCGGATGGCTTGATTTTGCCTTACTTGGATATTCCTTTTCAGCATTCCAGCCCAGAATTATTAAAGAAAATGCGCCGCCCAGCCGCCAGTGAAAAATCACTTGAGCGTATTCGTAAATGGCGAGAAATTTGCCCTGACTTAACCATTCGCTCAACCTTTATCGTTGGACACCCTGGCGAAACCGAAGAAGACTTCGAGCATTTGCTAAACTTCCTCGATGAAGCGCAGCTAGACCGTGTGGGCTGTTTCCAATATTCCCCTGTGCAAGGCGCAGCGGCTAATGACTTACCCAACCACGTACCCGATGAGCTTAAACAAGAACGTTGGGAGCGCTTTATGGAAAAACAACAAGCCATTTCTGCACAGCGCCTAGCGGCTAAAGTGGGTACAAAACAAGCCGTTATCATTGATGAAGTCGATGAAGAAGGTGCGATTGGTCGCTCAACCGCTGATGCGCCTGAAATTGATGGTGTGGTTTATCTTAATGATGAATTTGATGTGGCGCCTGGCGATATTGTTGAAGTAACGATTACCCATTCAGACGAATACGATTTATGGGGCGAAATCGAATAAGGAATGAATTTAGTTCTTTTAACTGAGGCGGACTTTATCAGTGCCACCACGGTGGCAATACGTGATGAGCGCCTCAGCCATATTCAGCAGGTTCTAAAAAGCCAAGTAGGCGATTCGCTTACCGTTGGCAAGCTAAATGGCTTAGTAGGTACTGGCGTCATTACACAGTTAACGAATAATGCTGTTGAGTTACAGATTTCGCTCACCGAAGAACCGCCGAAGCCTTTACCGCTGACAGTAGTGCTAGCATTGCCACGTCCGCAAATGCTCAAACGTATCGTACAAAACATTGCGGAATTTGGTATTAAAGAACTGCATCTCATTCACAGCCAAAAAGTAGAGAAAAGTTTTTGGCAAACCCCTAATTTAAAGCCTGCTTCCTTACATCAATATTTGAGCCAAGGGCTGATGCAGGCCAAAGACACACAATTGCCTAATATTTATTTGCACCCGCAATTTAAGCCTTTTGTTGAAGATGTTTTGCCAACATTAATGAACGATAAGCAGGCGCTAATTGCCCACCCTTATACTGACACGGCAATCCCAGAAAGAAGTGAGCAACCACGATTAGTGATGATTGGTCCTGAAGGCGGATTTACCGCCTATGAGGTTGATTT
>CAZMQC010000010.1:5712-19888 GCA_964568295.1 uncultured Spongiibacteraceae bacterium
CGGCTGTACCTAACTTGCACAGGATTACCTTGATTATCAAAATCAGGACCGCTAAATAAGAACTCGTATTTATCATCTATCTCAGCCTGATGCGGCCTCAGTTCTTTGAGCAACGGCGCGCGCGTTTCGCGGTTTTTAGGGAACTGGCTAGCGGCCAAGAACAAACCTGCCGCGCCATCACGCAGCACGTAAGTATCATCCACTTTTTGGCATTTCAATTCAGGCATCGGCACTACATCCATTTTCGGCGGCGCAGCCTCGCCATTTTTCAACAACTTACGAGTATTTTTGCAGTCGCTATTGGTACAGCCAAAATACTTGCCAAAACGCCCTGATTTTAACTGCATTTCACTGCCGCATTTATCACATTCAAGCGTTGGACCATCATAGCCTTTCAGCTTAAACTGCCCTTCTTCAATGGCATAGCCAGAGCAATCAGGGTTATTGCCGCAAATATGCAATTTTTGGTTATCGCTCAGCAAATAACTATCCATTGCCGCATTACAAATTGAACAACGGCGTTTACTGATCAAACGCAATGATTCATTTTCATCTTCGTCATTGCCAAGCGCCACCACTTCATCGCCTGGAATAAGATTGACGGTTTCCTTGCAGCGCTCTTTCGGCGGCAATGCATAACCTGAACAGCCCAAAAACACCCCGGTACTGGCGGTACGAATTTGCATGGGGCGACCACACGCTTTACAAGGAATGTTGGTTTCGGTCGGCGCATTATCACGCATACCTTTTTCGCTGCCTTCGGCAATTTCCAATTTTTGGCTAAAATCAGCGTAAAAACCGTCCAATAGCAAACGCCAATCTTTATTGCCTTGGGCAATATCGTCCAGCTTTTCTTCCATCTCAGCGGTAAAGCTATAGTTCATCAAATCGCTAAAGCTTTCGGTAAGGCGTTCAGTAACAATGTCGCCCATTTTCTCTGCATAGAAACGACGATTTTCCACTTTGACATAACCACGGTCTTGAATAGTCGAAATAATCGACGCGTAAGTTGATGGACGACCAATACCGCGTTTTTCCAACTCTTTAACTAAGCTCGCCTCGGTATAACGCGGCGTCGGTTTGGTGAAATGCTGCTTCGGGTCAAGTTGCAATAATTGTAACTGTTCGCCCGTTTTCACATCAGGCAACACGATGTCTTCATCTTTTTTGCTAACCGCATTTTGCACACGAGTAAAACCATCAAAACGTACAACACGCCCTTTAGTTTGCAATTCAAACTCACTGGCATTAACGGTTAGCGTGGTTGAGGTATATTCCGCATCCGCCATTTGACACGCTACAAATTGACGCCAAATAAGCTCATATAAACGTACTGCATCGCGTTCCATACTGGATAATTGCTGCGCTTGCACATGCACGTCAGACGGACGAATCGCTTCGTGCGCTTCTTGTGCATTGCTTTTGCTGCCATATAAACGCACATTTTCTGGCAAATAGTTAGCGCCAAAATTATCCTGAATATAATCACGACAACTCGCCACCGCTTCCGCACTTAAATTGGTCGAGTCGGTACGCATATAGGTGATGTAACCCGCTTCATATAGACGCTGCGCCATCATCATGGTTTTCTTAACGGAAAATCCTAGGCGTGTGCTAGCTGCTTGTTGCAAAGTTGAGGTAATAAACGGCGCACCTGGACGGCTGCTGGTTGGTTTATCTTCACGCGCCGCTACTTGATAAGTGGCGGGTTTTAATAAAGCTAACGCCGCATCAGCTTGTTGCTTATTGACTGGCTTAAACGCCACACCATTTTGTTTTTTAACTTCTAAACGCAACGCGTCTTTCAGCGCGGTTTGGCAGTCCGCATGAATATCCCAATACTCTTCAGGCACAAACGCACGAATTTCTTTTTCACGCTCAACAATTAAACGTACAGCTACCGACTGTACGCGTCCAGCCGATAAACCACGTGCAACTTTTGCCCACAACAAAGGTGATAGCATAAAGCCGACAATACGATCTAAAAAGCGTCTGGCTTGTTGGGCGTTAACACGGTTCATGTCGAGCTGACCAGGCTCTTTAAACGCTTCTTGAATAGCGGTTTGGGTTATTTCATTAAAGACCACGCGACGGTAACGACTCTCATCACCACCAATCGCCTCGCGCAAATGCCAAGCAATTGCCTCTCCCTCTCTATCCAAGTCCGTTGCCAGATAAATTAAGTCGGCATCTTTAGCTAAGCGTTTTAACTCGCTGACTACCTTTTCTTTACCAGGTAAAATTTCATACTGCGCTTGCCAAGCGTTTTCAGGGTCAACGCCCATGCGTTTAACTAGCTGCAAACGAGCTTTTTCTTTTTTATAACGTTCTTTTTCTTCGTCAGATAATTTGCGTGTTTTGGCGGCTTCTGCTGCGCGGCTTTTAGCATCGCTCGTGGTACTGCCGCTACCGCTGGTAGGTAAATCACGAATATGACCAATACTGGATTTAACGATAAATTGATTGCCAAGATACTTATTAATCGTCTTTGCTTTGGCTGGCGATTCGACGATAACTAATGATTTACCCATAATATTTTCTCTACTCTAACAAGTGGTAAGACTTGTACCCCTAACCGCCTGTCAGGGATTTGTTATGTGTCATCCTTGCTGATTGAATGCAAATAAAGCGCAACTTATAGTGTTTCGATTTAGCAAAAGCAAGTAATTTTTATTAACCTTACTTGCTTATTGCTGTTTTGTTCACATAGCGTCCAATTCTTGCCAGCGCTCAAAACGTTGTTCTAGCAATAATTGTTTATCTGACAGCTGCTGCCAAACCCTTGCGGTTGTTGCTTGGTCTTGCTGGAAAAAGTCTGCTTGCGTAGTTTGCTGTTCCAACTCGGCAATTTCTTGCTCTAACTGCTCAATTAAAGCGGGTAATTGCTCTAATTCACGTTGTAATTTGTAGCTCAGTTTAGCTTTACTTGGCTTTTCTATCGGCGCGGGCTTTGTTTCAGCAACGACAGGCGGTTCTGCTTGTTGTGTTTTTTCAGCTAGCTTTTGCACTGGCCATAATTCGCCATGCTGACGTAATAAATCATTAAAACCACCGACATATTCGTGAACGAAACCAGCATCATCAATAAAAATTGTGCTAGTAACGATTTGGTCAACAAACTCCCTATCATGCGAGGCAATAATTACCGTACCTTGATAAGCGTCAATTAACTCCTCCAACAATTCCAAAGTTTCAATATCTAAGTCGTTGGTCGGTTCGTCTAACACTAAAATATTGGCTTGTTTGGAAAATAATTTTGCTAGTAATAAGCGGTTTTTCTCACCACCCGACAAGGTGCTAACCGGGGAACGTGTGCGCTGTGGCGCAAATAAAAAGTCCGCTAAATAACTAATAATATGTTTTTGCTGGCCATTAACTTCGATGCTATCGCGCCCGCCCGAAACGTTATCGGCAACAGTCATATTTTCATCAAGCTGCGCACGCATTTGGTCAAAATAGGCAATTTGCTGATTAGTACCTAGCCGTATAGCGCCTGAACTTGGTTGTAGCTCACCTAAAATCAGCTTTAATAACGTACTTTTGCCTGCCCCATTTTTACCAATTAACGCAACGCGATCTTGTCGTTGAATAAGCACGTTCACATCACGCAAAATTGGTTTATCCGCATAGCTAAAATTAACATTTTCCAATTCAGCAACTAACTTACCAGAGCGTTGCCCGCCGTCTAGTTGCATTTTAACGTTACCTTTAACAGCAATACGTTCGCTACGCTCTTTACGCATTGCTTTCAGCGCACGTACACGCCCTTCATTACGGGTTCGACGCGCCTTAATACCTTGGCGAATCCATTTCTCCTCCTCCGCTAAGCGTTTATCAAACAGCGCGTTTTGCTTTTCTTCGTTATCCAAAAATGCTTCACGTCCAGTTAAAAAGGTTTCGTAGTTGCCGGGGAAGCTTAAAATTCTGCCTCGATCTAGCCACCAGATGCGCGTAGCGATATCGCTCATAAAGCGTCTGTCGTGGGTAATGAGCACCAAGGTGCAATTGGCATTCAGTAGTAACTGCTCCAGCCATTCAATCGCTGGAATATCTAAGTGGTTAGTTGGCTCGTCCAACAATAATATATCGGGTTGGGATAATAGCGCTCTGGCAATCGCTACGCGTCTGCGCCAACCGCCCGATAGACTTTTCATCAAGGTTTCAGGCGCCAAGTTCAAATCCGATAAGCTTGAAAAAATACGTTGCTGAATAGCCCAACCATTATTCAGTTCGATTTTGCTTTGAATTTGCTCCAATTCTTTCATGGCAGCATCATCCAAATCACCATGCGTCAACGCTTCATAACGGCTCAATAACTGGCCCAAATCCGCAAGCCCTTGCGCCATATAGTCAAAAACCGTAGTTTCATCCGCCGCAGGCAAATCTTGGGTTAAATAATTGACCTTAATATCAGTGCCAATATTACGCACCCCGCTATCAAGCTTTTCCGTGCCTGCCAATACTCGCATTAAAGTGGACTTACCCATACCATTGCGCCCTACCAAGGCGATTTTTTCCCCAGGCTCAATAGCTAGGTTTACATCTTTCAATAAGGGATTGTCGCCAAACGCTAAATTAGCTTGGTCCAAACGAATTAAGGCCATTGAATGCTCTCGATAGATAAATATTTTTGGTAAAAGTGCAGCGATTTCTGAAAAAATACGCTAGGCTAATGAAATCAGAGTTCGTCTATTATAATAATGAAACCATTAATTACTATTACGCTTATTTATTTTTTAGCTTGGTGCTCGACCAGTCATGCAAATAATAGCTTGCAGCAACAACGCACGTTATACCAGCAAATTGTTTTAGAGCTAGAAAGTGGCAACGATAGCAATTACTTAGGCGCCAAGCACCTTTTAAAACATTATCCATTGCTGCCGTACTTAGAATATAACTTTATCAAGCAGCAATTTGACCAATTACCCAGCAAAAAAGTTAAGCAGTTTACCAAACAATATTCAGACAGCTATATTGCCGCCAAGCTCTCATCGCAATGGCTCAACTATCTTGGCGTGCAAAAGCAATGGTCGCTGTTTGAACAATTTTACGATGCAAACAAAGCTAACCATGCACAACAATGCTTTCATTTAGAATCAAAGCTTGCTCAGGCGGATCAAAATGACAAACAACAAACTGCTTTGTTAGCGCAAATCAGCTTACTTTGGTTAAAACCTTATTCCCTGCCCAAAGCCTGCGATACCGTATTTGACTTCTGGCGCGAAAAACAACAACTGAATGCTGACCTTGCTTGGCAACGCTTTCAATTAAGCTATGCAGAAAATAATCAAGCATTAGCGAAATATCTTATTCGTTATTTAGACGATGAGCGCAAGCAACTTGCCAATCAGATATTGCAAGCGGATAAATATGCTGAGCTGTGGTTAACGCGTTTACAAGATAACACGATAAAGCTCGATAGCGCTGTGATTACCAAGTTAATCCGTCATATTAGCCGCGTAGGTCACCATGAACAATTAGCGGCTATTTTGCGTAACCAAGTTACTTGGCTCTCAACCGATGATTTAATCGAAACCCGACAAGTCATTGCTTGGCATTTAGCAAGAGAATCGACTAGCGATGCAAATCAATGGCTTGGCAGCATTAACTCAAGTAAAGGCTTGGAAAATCACCAGCTTCGTTACGCGGTACAAGAAAAAAATTGGCTGCTGTATCAAAAGGTATTCACCCAAACTAACGAGACCATTCAAAACAATGACGAATGGCTATACTGGTACGCGATCGCCCAGACCGAAAGTGGCTTACACGATGAAAACCCTGCTTTTCAAAGCAAAACCATTATGCAGCGCCTTGCAAGCCGTCGCTCCTTTTACGGCTTTTTAGCCGCTGAAAAGCAACAACAAGCCATTACCCTCGCCAATGCCCCTATCGCTATCGAGTCGAAAATTGATCCTACCTTACAACGCAAACTGGCGATTGCCTTAGAGCTTTATCAAGTGGGCGATTTAATTGCCGCCAATAGCGAATGGCATTACGCCACTAAAACCTTTAATGAGGAGCAATGGCAGCAGGCAGGCTTAATCGCACAACAAGCGCAGTGGCATGACAAAACCATTCAAGCCTTTGCTCAAGCTAAACAATGGGACGCATTGGATGCAAGATTCCCTCTCGCTTGGCAGGAATTGTTTTATAAGCATTCACGGCTTAACGCCATTGAACAAAGTTGGTTACTGGCTATGGCACGGCAAGAAAGTGGCTTTTCACCAAGAGCGCAGTCGGCAGTAGGTGCGATTGGTGTACTGCAATTAATGCCAGCAACCGCCAAACAATTAGCCAAGCAAAACACCATGGATTATCAGTATCAATTATTATTTGATGCGGATTACAACATTACGCTTGGCACTCAATACCTCAAAAGCTTACTCAATCGTTTTGATAATAACTATATTTTGGCAACTGCCGCCTATAACGCGGGGCCACACCGTGTCGAGCAATGGCTTGCCAAACAGCCGATCACCGATGATTGGGAACATTGGGTTGCTACTATTCCGTTCCCAGAAACACGTAATTATGTACAGAATATTTTGACTTACAGCCTGATTTATCAAACCCGACTAGGTACTAACGACATACAGCTTGGCTTCAACAAACTGTAATTCTAATAAAGTGCTTGCAGCCCTGTTTTTGCAAGTATTTACTTGCTAAAATAAAATCACTTAACAGCACCATTTAAAAACCGTAAAATATGCGGCTTTAAATTTCATAATTTGTTACCTAAGTAGTAAAGGAGCACGGCAATGGCGTTTGTTGTTGGCGAAAACTGTATTAATTGTAAACACACAGACTGCGTAGAAGTATGCCCTGTTGATTGCTTCTATGAAGGTCCAAACTTCCTAGTCATCGATCCTGATGAATGTATCGACTGCGCTTTATGTGAGCCAGAATGCCCTGTTGATGCAATTTTCTCAGAAGATGAATTACCCGCTGATCAAGAAGTATTTATTGAAATCAACGCTGAGCTTGCGCCTAATTGGCCAAACATCTCTGAAATGAAAGCGCCTTTACCCGATAGTGACAAATGGAATGGGGTCAAAGATAAATTAAAACTACTCAAGCGTGAGTGGGATTAAACCGATGAATAGCGCCAATAGGCGCTATCTTTTTATGGATATTCTGCAACGAAAAAAAGTCACATTTACTTGATTTAGCAGACGTTTAGATGCAATATGCGCCTCGTCCAAAAGACAGCAACTTTTAAGGCTATCTTTCATACTTAGTTAGCACAAAATCATTCGTAAAACGAATAATCTAGGATGAGTTATGATACTTTCCCTAACATCAACACTGGCGCTATTTGTCTTAATCGCACTATCAACCGCCGTATTTTTTGCCGCCAAACGCTTTAATTTCCCCTACACCATCATGCTAGTTTTTATCGGCATGATTCTAGTGCCGATTATTGAAATTCCTTTTTTAAAGCCTGCCCTTGGCTTTATGAATGACTTATCGCTAACCCCTGACCTGCTATTCTTCATATTTCTACCCATTCTGATTTTTGAATCAGGCTTTAATATGGATATTCGTAAAATGCTCGATAATGCTTGGGCAATCTTATTACTTGCGGTTGTAGGACTGACCATCGCAGCAAGTATTATCGGTGCTTTAGTTTATTTGGTCTTGCCGCAAATCGGCATTTATGTCCCCTTTATTGTTGCGCTTATCTTTGGTTCGATTATCTCCTCGACTGATCCCGTTGCTGTATTAGCCCTCTTTAAAGAAATCGGTGCGCCACGTCGACTAACCATGATTTTCGAAGGCGAAAGCCTGATTAACGATGGTACGGCGGTTGCTTTATTTTTAACCTTAATCGGTATTGCAGGTGCAGGCTTCCACGGCATGGAAACTGTATTTTCAGGCTTTTATGAATTCACCGTGATGATTGCCGCTGGGGTATTAGTCGGTCTATTTTTGGCGGCACTGTTCTCGCGTGCGGTTAGCCTAACTAAAAGCAATGAATTTGTTACCGTAACCCTATTAATTATTTCCGCGCACTTAGTGTTTATTACCGCTGAAGTGCTTAATGAACTGGGTTATTTCCATGTTTCACCCATTATCGCAACAACGGTAGCTTCATTGTTTTTGGGTAACTACACCCGTTATACCCTAACGCCCAAGCTTGACGAATATACCAGCAAGCTGATTGAACATATTTCTTTTATCGTTAACTCATTAGTGTTTTTACTGGCGGGTATTTTGTTTGTTAAATCGGGCGCGGATTTAAGCGAATTATGGCTACCTGTTCTGATTACCGTTGCAATTGTTGCTTTTGCTCGCTTAATTTCGGTTTATGCAGTTATCGTACCGCTTAACTGGACGGGGCGCGAAGAGCCTATTCCTTCGGGCTGGGTTAAATTACTTTCCTGGGGCAGCTTGCGCGGTGCGTTAGCCATTATTATGGTTTTAACCATACCCGAAAGCTTTACCGTTGAAGGCTGGGACGCATCTTACTCAATTCGCGACTTCTTATTAGCATTAACCATCGGCTGCATTCTTTCCACGCTATTTATCAAAGCGCCATTAATCGGCCCGTTAATGAAACGGTACGGCATTAACGATAACGATCCACTACAAAAAGCTTATCGTTGTGATTTATCTATTTATTACCTTTTAACCGAACGTGAACGTTTGTTTTCACACAAAGAAAAAGGCTTTATCAATGATGAACAGCACCAACGCTTATTAAGTCGCGTTGATGAAAAAATCCGCCGTGTTGAGCATCAACGCCAATTGCTCAGCGAGCAGTTTGATGCCAGTTTATTTATCCATTCACTGCATTTAACCTTTGTGCATATTGAAATCGCGGTGCTAAAACGCCTCTACATCAACAATGAAGTCAGTGAAAAAGTTTATCGCCGTATCTATAGTAAACTCAGCCAACAACAAGAAAAAATCGAATACTCACAAAGCAAAAACACCCGCTCGGATATTTATATCAGTCGTAAAAATATTTTTGAGAGCTTAGTCGATTTTAGCCAAGGTATCTTCCGTCGCGGTTCAACCGAGTTGTGTATTGAAGAAACATTACAGTACTATCGTGCCCAGATGATTATGGCTCGAAAATCACTGTTAACTATTGAGAAGATGCAAGAGCTTTTTGATCGCCCTATTTTCATGGCAAAAACCTATGAAGAAGTGAGTTTGCGCTACACTACCTATATGGATCAATGTGCTAAAAAAGTGGATAGCTTGGTTGCTGAAAATCAGCAGTTATTACAGCCTTATTTAGCATCATTAGCAGAGCGCACCTTGGTAACATCAGGTTCTCGCGCTTTAGATTACTTGTATGTACAAGGGCTTATTAACGAAGACGACGAGCATTCCATTCGCGCTCAATCTTGGTAGATGATTACTGCGCAAAGCCGCAGCAATCTGCAAAACTTACAGTAAACACCTAGCTGCTGTGTTAGCATTTCCCTATTATTTTTAACTTTTTGATTTCTATGACGCATCATCCCAGTTTTAGTCTATATTCAAGCACCCATATTGCCGCACTTAACCTAACGCTCCATGCTTATCAGCACGATAAAACCGGCGCTTTGCACTATCACCTTGAAGCGGATAATCCGGAAAATGTCTTTTTAGTGGCATTACGCACCGTGCCAATGGATAACAAAGGGGTTGCGCATATTCTTGAGCATACTGCGTTGTGTGGTAGCCAGCGTTACCCTGTGCGCGACCCATTTTTTATGATGATTCGTCGTTCATTGAACACCTTTATGAACGCTTTTACTAGCAACGACTGGACCGCCTACCCGTTTGCTAGTTTAAACAAAAAAGACTTTAACAATCTGCTCGATGTTTATTTGGACGCAGTTTTCTTTTCACGTTTAGATGAGCTAGATTTTAGGCAAGAAGGTCATCGTTTAGCTTTCAGCGAAGCCAACAATAAAGACTCAGACCTTGTTTATAAAGGCGTGGTGTTTAATGAGATGAAAGGCGCAATGAGCTCTGTGCCATCAACGTTATGGCAAACGCTTTGCAAGTATTTATTTCCTTCGACGACCTATCATTACAATAGCGGTGGCGATCCTGAATACATCACCGATTTAAGCTATCAAGAATTGGTGGATTTTTATCAGCGCCACTATCACCCCAGCAATGCTATTTTTATTACTTATGGCGACATTCCAGCGATTGAGCATCAAACTGCCTTTGAAGAAAAAGTATTAAGTCAATTCGAGCGTGGCGACACTAATATCACCATCGGTCGCGAAAAGCGTTTGCTTTCACCTATTCGTGTAGAAGAAGCTTACGCATTTGATGATGAAGACAGTGATCATCAAACCCATATCGTTTTATCTTGGTTGTTAGGACAAAACACCGATTTAACCGATGTACTTGAAGCGCAGCTAATCAGCTATATTTTGTTAGAAAACAGCGCTTGCCCACTGCAATATTACTTAGAAACCAGCGAATTAGGCAGCGCGCCATCTCCCCTAACAGGCTTAGAAGATAGCTATCGTGAGTTAGTCTTTAGTTGCGGCATCAGTGGCTCCGAAGCGGTTCATGCGGATCAGCTAGAGCAAGAAATTTTTGCGGTCATTGAAAAAACAGCAGAGCAAGGTATTGACGAAAAACGCCTGAATGCCATCTTGCACCAAATCGAATTATCACACCGCGAAGTACGCGGCGATGGCTTTCCTTATGGCTTGCAACTGATTTTGAGCGCCCTTTCTAGCGCCACACATCGCGGCAATCCAGTTGATCTACTTGATTTAGAGCCTGCACTGCAACAATTACGCGAATCCGCTCAGCAGCCCGACTTTATCAAAAATCTGCTACAGCGCTGGTTATTAAATAACCCGCATCGCGTGCGCTTAGTGATGACACCCGATACTACATTGTCGCAACGTCGTCTAGAAGCCGAGCAACAGCAACTTGCCGCTATCAAAGCGCAACTTGGCGACGATGAAAAACAAGCGATTATTGAGCAAAACCAAGCGCTAGAACAGCGCCAAGCGCAAGTTGACGATGGCAATATCTTACCTAAAGTTACCTTGGCCGATGTACCTGCTGAACTGACTATTGCGCAAGGCGAGCAAACCAGCATTAATCAGTTTGATTGTCATTTTTACCCGCAAGGCACGAATGGCTTAATTTATCAGCAATTGATTTTACCCATTCCCGCCCTACCTGATGACTTGGTGGCGTATTTGCCATTTTATTGTCAAAGCATCACTGAACTGGGCATTGGTGAGATGAGCTTCACCGATGTGCAACACTGGCAAAGCGAAGTGGTTGGCAATATTAGCGTGTTCAATAATATTCGCAGTGATATAAACAACGAACAAGATTTGACTGGTTACATTATTTTCTCCGCCAAAGCCTTAAGCCGTAATCAGCAAGCAATGGCGGAATTATTAAAAGCGACCTTACAGCAAGTTCGCTTTGATGAAACCAGCCGTATTCGTGACTTAATCAGCCAAAAGCGTAGCCGTAGCGAGCAATCCATTACGGGAAATGGTCATGCTTTAGCCATGTCGGCCGCTGGTGCAAAACTCAGCCCACTTGCATGGCTGAATGAACATTGGGGCGGTCTAACTGCGATTAAAACGCTAAAACAACTCGATAAGCAATTAGATGAACCCGATGAACTCAACGCACTGGCACAAAAGCTTGAGCGTATTCATCAAGCCGTGCTACAAATGCCGATCACTATTTTGAACGTAGCAGAACAACAGCACCAAGCGACGATTGAGCAAACGCTTACACAGTTGTGGCAACAACAGTCGCCCACACAATTTACTTTTGCCGCTGAATCCTGTTGCGATCATCAGCAAGTTGCTTGGATTGCCAACACCCAAGTTAACTTCTGCGCCAAAGTCTATAAAACCGTAGCCAGTGGACACCCTGACGCAGCGGCATTATCTGTGTTAGGCGGTTTCTTGCGTAATGGCTATTTACATACCGCTATTCGTGAACAAGGCGGCGCTTATGGTGGCGGCGCAAGCCAAGATAGCAATACCGCAACTTTCCGTTTTTACTCCTATCGTGACCCTCGTATTACCGAGACCTTGAATGATTTTGATGCAGCCATTGAATGGATGCTAAACCATGAACATAACGCCTCGCAGCTTGAAGAGGCTATTCTTGGCGTGATTAGTTCAATGGATAAACCAGGTTCACCCGCAGGCGAAGCAAAATCAGCTTTCTACAATCAGTTATTTGGTCGCACAGCTGAGTTTCGTCGCAAACAACGACAAGCAATTCTACAAGTGACCTTAGATGACCTAGTACGTGTGACGCGGCAGTACTTTGTTGAACAACCAGCATCAATAGGCGTGTTAACTTCGGATGCTAAATTAGCTGAAATTGAAGCGTTGAAGCTCGATGTTCAACGCCTGTAGGGACTTCAAACAAAGTGCCCACAAATAGGGCGGGCACTTTCTCACCAACATTTAGCTTCAGCCGCCGTTTTCGCACCATCTTGGTCAAGCGTTAAAGTACCGCATTTATTTGCAGCCTGTGAACGAATAGGTTCAGCAGTAATGGTAAAAGTGAAATCGTCATTTTCCATGGTGATTTTATAAAAGCCTTTGGTTTGTGTGGTAGAGCTGCCATCGTCATCAATATACAGTGTATTGCTATAACCTAAGTTAACTAAAGAGCCGTATTTACGCTGATTGATACTATAACGCTCTTGCTTACCTTGAATTTCAATCATTACTGATTTGGCTGATGCCAATCGAGCTTTCTCAGCGCTACTGGAAGAGCTGTTCATCACCATTGCGGCTAATATGCCCAGCACGGCAACAACAATTAATAGTTCTATTAATGAAAAACCTTGCGATTTATTATTCATATTTTCCGCCTTTTTAATGAAATTGTTCTCGCCATGAATGAATCACTACACCTTGATCTGCTTCATCGGTTGCGTTTTTAAGCGCAGCTTGCTCGCCATTAGTTTGTTGTTCAATATAGCGATTAATTAGCGGCAATAATACCACTGCATTACCCTTATCTAACAGCCTAAAAATAGAATCTTCTGCAAGGCTTAACTTGTCTAACTCAACTTTACGGCTATCTGCTGACAGCTTTAAACGATACAAATGGTATTCGTCACTTTGCCAAATGCAATTTGTATCTTTGATTTTAAAGGTCTGCACATACAAATAATCACCATCAATCACGGGGAGGTTAGCTAACTGCTCACCTAACTCAAACGGCATTTTCCAACCCAGTAAGCAATTTTGCGTTTTACATTGCTCTAAGCTTAGCAATTCATTTGAGCCAACTATGCGTTGCTCAAACAGCTCAAAGAAATACAGGCTATTTTGCTGCATACGCAATGGCTGAGTTTGATTCGAGCTTGCCACAGCCGCAAAACTACGATTTTTGTTATGCCACAGAACAGGCTGTTGGAAAAAGCGTTGTTGTGCGTACTCAGCTAATTCTGCTTGTTTCTCAACATACCAATGCAGTTGTCGATAACTGCTTAGTTCGCATTGCTGTTGTTGGCATTCAGACAAATGCACTCGCCATACTTGCCCCACAATATCGATGGCATAAGCATTATTGGTTAACTCATCAATAGCAAAACTACTGGCAATGGGATGTAACATATTTTGTTGCTGAAAAAACGTATTGCTATTATTAGCTTGCTCAGCGCCAGTACGCCATATTAACTGCCCCGAATCCGCGTCAACGAGATAAATGGCATTGCCCTTTGCTACCGTTACAGGCGATACCAGATCATCGTAGCGCTCATCATAACCAGCGCCAATTAATAATGCGATTTTAGCGTTGGCTTGATACTTTACTTGCAAAGACGTTGGTTTAGCGATTATTTTTGCCAACCTCTGAAACTCGTTATTGCGGCTCAGTTGCCACTTAAATTGTGGTGATTGTGACGATGAAAAATCAAAGGCTAGCAATGGAGCATCAGAGTTGTTGTTCATTACCAAATAAAGCCACCGTTTATGATTTATTTGCTGCTTCGCTTGATAATCCAGCACCGCTGATTGCAAGATTGCATCTTCAACAAAAGCCTGTTCCGGCCATAATAACGGCGCTTGCCAAGCAAAACTTTGCTCTGCTCTCAGCCTTGTTTGTTCTTGCCCGTTTTCAAACGCCTGCAATTCGCCATTACCGGAGGCGTAAAAAATCGTACTATCTGCCAGTAATAAGGGTTTTGCTGAACTATTAGCTGTTTGCG
>CAZMQC010000011.1:0-8085 GCA_964568295.1 uncultured Spongiibacteraceae bacterium
GGCGTTGGGCAATTATCGTTGTTAAAACGTCAAATCATGCGTCAGGCCATGGGCGTATAAATTATACGCCGCCGGTACAAGCACGGACGCTAATTCCAATCACCATTAATAGCATCAAAACCGCAAAGACCTTCTGATAAGTCTGCATTTGTTCAGGCGTGACTGGCTTGGCGGTTTTTTCGATTAAGGGAATTATTACAAATAGCGCGATAAATAAAACCGCTAAAATAATCAGTAAGTTAGTCATGGTTAGCAACCTTGGCGTCATCAATAATCAGTTTGACCCCTATGGCGTCGAGGTATTTTAATTCTTGTTGCAAATCAGCGCTAATCAGCGGAAATTGCAGCAGCCAATCCGCCGTAATGCCTAAACGCAGTGTGTTGTTGCCAAAGTGAACGGTTAGCTCAGGCGGCAACTGTGGGCAACCACGACGGCGACAAAACAGCCAAGCTAAACGCAAAGCAATCAGCAAATATCTATTTTGCGTGACGCCATAATGCGCAGGTTGTTGGCGGATTTTGCGGCGGTGATTGCCAATTAAATAGGCGATACTTTGCTGCATTTGTTGGGAAAAGCCCGGCATAGAGCTGTTTTCAATAATATACGCGCCGTGTCGATGATAGCCACTGTGGTTAATCGGTAAGCCGATCTCATGCAGTTGCGCCGCCCAAGTCAGTAGGTCTAACAATTCTTGATTAGCAGTTAAGGCAGGGTGAATTTGGCCCAACAATAAGTTAGCGGTTTGGTGAACATTAGCTGCCTGTTCCAAGTCAACATGGTATTGAAATTGCAGTTGCGCGATGGTTTTCTCGCGGCGACCTAAATGGCAGGTGCGGCCGTCTAGCTCATAAATAATGCCTTCGCGTATGGCTTGGTCAGTGGTTTGCATTTGCTGGATGGCAAGCTCAATAAACAGCGCGTGTAAAATAGCTAAACCAGCGGGTAAAACATTGCGGCGATTGTCACTGAGGCTTGGATAATCTAATTTTTCGCAATCGCCGATTTGGGTTAAATCGTGCGCTAAGCGCTCAATACCGTCTAAGGTAATCAGCGGTTGTTGGTATTGCTGTGCGAGAATTTGCTGAATGCAGCGTATAGTACCAGACGAGCCAACCGCTTCTTGCCATTGCGTGTCGGCAATATCTTTAGCAATCACTTGCACTTCGGTACGAGCGGCAAGCAAGGCTTGCTGATAATTACTGCGATTAATTTTGCCATCAGCAAAATAGCGTTTGGCGAATAAAACACAGCCGATATGTAAGCTATTAAGCTGTTCGGCTTCTTGCTGCCCGACAACGCATTCGGTTGAACCGCCGCCAATATCAACAATCAGTCGTTTAGCGCTAGGACTGTAATCCTTGCTTACCCCTAAAAACGTAAGCCGTGCTTCTTCGATACCTGAAATAATATCAATTGGGCACTGCAAAATGGCTTCCGCTTGTTCCAGAAAAACATCGGCATTTTTGGCTTGGCGCAAGGTGCTGGTGCCGATAACGCGTAGATAACGTCGGTCAACTTGCTGCAATCGGTCGGCAAAAAGCTTGATGGCGTTCAACGCCGATTGAATAGTTTCATCGCACAGTGTTTTATCGGGTTGCAAACCAGCGGCCAACTGTACAACCGATTTAATATCGTCGATAACAATTAATTTGTCAGCGTTAAAAGTTGCAATCAGCAAATGGAAATTGTTAGAGCCTAAGTCTAATGCGGCGTAAACAGGAGAACTTGGCAAAGGAAAACTCGTTTGTGACCTGAGATTTTCGCAGTATAAAACAAGCTTTGTTGAATGTCTTAGGGCTAGAACAAATTTGTTGCGGAAAAACAGTAGGTACGGCGGCTAAGCTTGCTGATTTATCGTGATTTGTGTAATGCTTAGCCAAATTTTCTAATAATAGGATAGGTAATGCAAACTGGTTTGCCGATGATTGCCAAAGAGCTCAGTTGGTTAGCGTTTAATGGGCGGGTGCTGCAAGAAGCAGAAGATGAAACCGTGCCCGAAATTCAGCGTTTGCATTATTTGGGTATCTTTTCCAACAATTTGGATGAGTTCTTCCGAGTGCGCGTAGCCGATGCGCGGCGTTTGGCGAGTTATGGGCAAGGCGAGCAAAAGCAGCAATATAGCGCCTTGCTTGAGTCAATGCGCGAGATGCTATTTTTGCAGCATCAGCGCTTTAGCCAAGTGTATTTGAATACCTTAAAAGCGCTACGCAAACACCGCATTTATTTGCTGCACGAGCAGCAGTTGGACGAACAACAACGCGCTTTTGTCACGCAATACTTTCGCCAACACGTGTTTCCTTTGCTCTCGCCTTTTTTGTTAGATGAAAAGCTAACGTTGCCTGCGTTGAATGATGCTGAAATTTATTTTGCCATTAAGCTCAGTTTGGCTGACAGCGGTGTGCGTTACAGTATTATGCAAGTGCCAACCAGTAAGATGTCGCGCTTTGTTGAAATCCCGCAGCGCGCTGGCGCAGCGTATAAAAATAGCCATGTTTATATGGTGATTGATAACGTGATTCGGCTTTGTTTAGACGATATTTTTATGGGCGTGTTTGATATTGAACACGCTGAGGCTTATACCTTTAAGCTTACTCGCGATTCTGAATTAGAGCTGGGTGATGGTATTAGCCAAAGCTTGATTGATAAGGTTTCGCAAAGTTTGCAGCGCCGCAAAAAAGCCGACCCCGTGCGCTTTATTTATGATGATAATATGCCCGATGATTTGCTAGAGGCGTTGAAAAAACGGCTTAATATCGGTGAGTTTGACGCGTTAATGCCAGGCGGCCGCTACCATAATTCCAAAGACTTTATGTACTTCCCACAGGTTGGGCCTAAGTCTTTACTGTACCCAGAATGGCCCGCCGTACAAGAAAATATCGTGCCTGCCACTAATTTGCTGGCTTCTATTCGTGAGCGCGATATTTGTCTGTATTACCCCTATCATTCGTTTAGTACGGTGGTAAATTTCTTAAAAACGGCGGCGGTTGATCCCGATGTGCGCACCATTCATATTTGCCTTTATCGTGTGTCAGATGATTCGCAAATTGTTGAAGCGCTAACTAATGCGGTACGCAACGGTAAACAAGTCACGGCAATGGTCGAGCTGCAAGCACGTTTTGACGAAGCCAATAATATTTTAGCGGCGGAGCGCCTAACTGAGGCGGGAGCTAAAGTGATTTTTGGTGTTCCCGGCATAAAAGTTCACGCCAAAGTGATTTTGGTATCGCGTATGGAGTCGGGTAGCTTGCGCTATTACAGCCACGTTGGAACGGGTAACTTTAACGAGAACAGCGCCAAGATTTATACCGATGTCAGCCTGCTCACCTATAACCAAGATATAGGGCGGGATATGTCAAACTTGTTTGAATTCTTGCAGAAAAACTATTTGCGCAAAGAATACCAACACCTTTGGGTGTCGCCGTACTCCATGCGTCCGCAACTGCAACAGTTAATTCAGCAAGAAATTATTCATGCAGAGCAGGGCTTGCCTGCTAGAATAACGCTAAAATGCAATAATCTTGTGGACGACCAGATTATTAGCCTGCTGTATCAAGCCAGTCATGCGGGCGTAGAAGTCAGGTTGATTGTACGCGGCATGTGCGCCATTATTGCGGGCGAATCCTTTAGCAAAAACATCCAAGCGATTGGCATTGTTGACCGCTATTTAGAACATGCGCGGATTTACATTTTTCATAATAATGCAGAGCCGAGGTATTTTATTTCTTCTGCTGATATTATGACGCGAAATATTGATTTTCGGGTTGAGGTGACTTGTCCTATTTACGATGGAAAAGCGCAAGAGCTGCTAGATACCATTGTTGAAACGCAGTGGCAAGATAACGTCAAAGCGCGTTTGCTCAACGCTGAAATGACCAATGAAAAAGTACGTAAAGGGCGTAAAAAAGTGCGCTCACAAGAATTATTACATCAGGCATTAACTGATTTGCTCGATAGTGAATAATAGCTAGGAATGAACTATGACAAATGCTAGAAAAGCCACATTGTTTGTTGTTTCTGCGCCTTCCGGTGCGGGGAAAACAACCTTAGTTAAGGCGCTGATTAACCAAATGCGCAATGTGCAAGTGTCGATTTCACATACGACGCGCCCGCAACGTCCGGGTGAAAAAGATGGGGTGGATTATCACTTTATCAACCAAGCGCAGTTTGTGGACTTGTTAAACAACAGTAGTTTTTTAGAACATGCGCAAGTGTTTGATAATTTTTATGGCACCTCGCAACTGTGGGTGGAAGAGACGCTGGCGAAAGGCACTGATGTTATTTTGGAAATAGACTGGCAGGGCGCGCAGCAGGTTGCTCGCATCATGGATTGTTGTCGTATTTGCATTTTGCCGCCTAGCGTTGAGGCGCTACGCTATCGGCTAAGTAGCCGTGGGCAAGATAAAGATACGGTGATTGAATCGCGTATGGCGAAAGCAAAAGATGAAATGTCGCACTTCTGGGAAGCAGATTACTTAATTATTAATGATGATTTTGAAATGGCGTTGGCAGAGCTAAAAGCCATTATTTTAAGCCAGCGCTGCCATATTAAAGTGCAGCAAGAGAAGCAAAGCGATTTATTGCAGCGCTTATTTAACGACTAATACCGCGCATAAAGATTTGTGCTATAATCCGCAACCCACAAAAAGTTAACTAGGCAAGGTTTTTTCATGGCACGCATTACAGTAGAAGATTGTCTTGATAAGGTTGAAAACCGTTTTCAATTAGTGATGGTTGCGTCAAAACGTGCGCGACAAATTGCAACAGGCGGTCATAAACCTCTTGTAAAAGAAGATGGTGACAAGCCAACGGTTATCGCACTACGCGAATTGGAAGAAGACTTAATTTCGGTTGAAAGCGTTTATAGGCAAGAGGAAGTAGATGACTTTGCCAGCGACGACTTCATCTAATACGGATACAGTGATAGCGGAAGCTAAGCCTTCCGCTGAACTTACCATCTATTCACTAGCGAACAAGCTAGAGGAATATCTCAAACCTGAAGAAATTCAACAGGTTAAGCGTGCTTATTTTTACGCAGAACAAGCGCATGATGGGCAGTATCGCCAATCGGGCGAAGCTTATGTTACCCATCCTTTAGCGGTTGCTAATATTTTAGCCGATATGCACATGGATCATCAGAGTTTGATGGCCGCATTATTGCATGACGTGATTGAAGACACGGGCGTTAGCAAGCAAGGTTTAGCGCAGCAATTTGGCGAAACTGTTGCCGAGTTAGTTGATGGTGTTAGCAAACTCACACAAATTGAATTTGCCAGTAAAGCCGAAGCACAAGCCGAAAACTTTCAAAAAATGGCGATGGCCATGGCCAATGATATTCGCGTTATCTTGGTTAAATTGTCTGACCGCTTACACAATCTACGCACTTTAGGCGTGATGCGTCCCGATAAACGTCGCCGCATTGCCAAAGAAACCCTAGAAATTTACACGCCAATTGCCAATCGCTTGGGCATGAACGATTTGCGCATGGAGCTAGAAAATCTTAGCTTTATTGCCATGCACCCGATGCGTGCTGAGCGCATTCTGGCCGCGACTAATCGCGAGCGTAAAAAGCGCCGCGCATTGATTGAAGATACCCGTCAGCAAATGCTAGAGCACTTGGCGCAAGAGGGTATCGAAGCACGGGTTGAAGGGCGCGAAAAGCATTTGTATAGCATTTACCAAAAAATGCGCCGTTCGAAAAAATCCTTTGGCGATATTATGGATATGTTCGCTTTCCGCATTGTGGTTGACCGGGTCGATACCTGCTACCGCGTTTTAGGCGCAATGCACGCTATTTACAAGCCAGTTCCCGGCCAGTTCAAAGATTATATCGCTATTCCCAAGTCCAACGGTTATCAATCGCTGCATACAATTTTAATTGGTATGCACGGTGTGCCGATTGAAGTACAAATTCGCACCGAAGAAATGGACGAAATGGCGAAAAGTGGCGTAGCAGCGCATTGGTTTTATAAACAAGGCGGCGATTATTCCAATGAATTAACTAGCAGCCATCAACGCGCAAGGCAATGGGTGCAAGGCTTGCTGGAAATGCAGCAAAAAACTGGCAATTCTTTGGAGTTTATCGAAAACGTAAAAATCGATTTATTCCCCGACGAAGTTTATGTTTTTACCCCTAGCGGTGAGATTTTAGAATTACCGAAAGGCTCGACGCCCATCGACTTTGCTTATGCGGTGCATACCGATTTAGGCAATCATTGCGTGGGTTGTTATATCAATCGTCGGCTATCTTCGCTCAGTCAGCCGTTAAAAAGCGGCGAAACCGTACAAATTATTACCAATAGCAGCGCTAAACCCAACCCTGTTTGGTTGGATTTTACCGTAACAGGTAAAGCGCGTAGCCATATTCGCCATGTATTGAAAAGTCAGCGTCACAACGAGTCGATTGATTTGGGGCGCAAGCTTTTACAAAAAGCACTGCAACGCTTGAATACTTCATTAGAGCAAATCCCAGAAATTGCCTGTGAACAGCTAGTTAAGTCCACTAAATATGAAAGCTTTGATTATATTTTAGAAGATATTGGTATCGGCAATCGTACTGCTTATTTGACCGCCAAAGAGTTATTGGCGCAAGAAACGGGCGAAGCCGTAGAAGATACCGACGCACTAGAATTAACCATTACTGGCGCGGAGGGCATGATGTATAGCTTTGCTAGCTGTTGTCACCCAATTCCGGGCGATCCGATTATTGGGCATATGGGAACAGGGCGCGGCGTCGAAGTACATGTTAACAACTGCAAAAATGCGCAAAATATCCGTAAAAACCGCAGCAAAGTGATTGCTTTGCAGTGGGCGGAACAGGTGCAAGGCGAATTTATTGTGCCGATTTCCGTAGAGGTTGAGCAAAGCAAAGGCGTAGTGGCGATGTTGGCAGGCAAAATTAATAGCCAAGAAGCCAGCATAGAAAGCATCAGCGTAGTTGATAAAGACGCTAAAATCAGCCGTGTTGATATTGAGTTAAGCGTACGCGACCGTGTGCATTTGGCGCAAATTATGCGCTGTATTCGCAACGCCAAAGCGGTACAAAGTATTGTTAGAGTTAGAGATAGTTCTTCATCGAAGAGGGTTTTACATTGAGTCAGTTACAAGCCATACATAGCCCACAAGCGCCTGCCGCGATTGGTCCTTATTCGCAAGCCATTAAAGCAGGCAACACGGTTTATTTATCAGGGCAAATTCCGCTAGTGCCTGAAACCATGGTGCTAGTAAGCGAAGATATTACCGAACAAGCCACTCAGGTGTTTAATAATCTTCAGGCGGTTGCCAAAGCAGCGGGCGGTAGTTTAGCCAATAGCGTTAAAATCAACATTTCGCTCACTGATTTGGCAGATTTTGCTGCGGTGAATGATGTTATGAAAACATTTTTCAGCGAACCTTACCCCGCTCGCGCTTGCGTGCAAGTGGCGGCGTTGCCGCGCGGCGCAAAAGTCGAAATTGAAGCGATTTTGGTATTGTGAACTCATCAGGGCTAGCGCTCTCTAAGCTAGCTCAGCCCTATTTTTCTAATGATTTTTCTAGGTAAATAAAATGCTTACACAGTTCCCGCGTAGCAGGCTTTTGCTATTGTTCTTAGTGCCAACATTCTTGGTTATGTTAATGCTAAGACTTGGGTTTTATTGGTATTTTCTTTCTGGTTCTACCATGAGTAGTGCTGATTTGTGGCAAGCAATGAGCATTGGTATGCGCTTTGACTTGCGTATTGCCCTGTTCCTAACCTTGCCGCTTGCTATTATTTCTTTATTGCCCGGTGTATTAGGTTTAAACGGCAAGATTGGACGGCCGTTAGCGCTGTTGTTAACGGTGGCGGGCATTGTTGGTATCGCGCTATTTTATATCTTTGATTTTGGTCACTACGCCTACTTAGGTGAACGCTTGAACGCTAGTGTTTTAGAATTTTTGGAAGATGGCTCAGATACTTGGCAAATGCTATGGGAAAGCTATCCTGTAGTTGGCATGGTAGTTTTAATGCTGTCAACCTGTTTGTTCAGTTGGGCGGTGGTAAGTTATTTAATTAACCGTGTGGCGAAACAATTAAAACCAGTAGTTTGGTGGCGCTTTGCGGCAGCTGC
>CAZMQC010000011.1:8185-13465 GCA_964568295.1 uncultured Spongiibacteraceae bacterium
TAGCGCATTACAACGCGGTGCGTTTGCAAGACTATAATTTACAACAGTTTTTTACCGAAATGGCGGGCAATAGTCATTACGCCAATAACACTATTTATTTGATGTATGGTGACCATAATACCCGTTCGGTGTTGCCCACCGTGATGGATATTGTTAGCGAACCACTTAACCTGAATAACCACCATGTGCCGTTTATTATTTATGCGCCGGGCGTTATTCAACAGCCAGAAGTGCGTGAGCAAGTGGCGAGTTTGGTGGATTTAATACCGACCGCCTTGGGTATGGCAGGCTTGCCGTATGAAAACCGCACCATGGGGCGTGATTTATTCGCATGGCAAGGCGAAGAAGGTTACATCATGACGTTTGGCGGTAGCCGTTCGAAAAGTCCAACAATTGGTTTAATGACCGCGACAGATTTTCTTTCTATGTTGTATAACGGCAAAGAAGAGCGTTTTTATAAGCTGACGGCGCCTAAAGATAATGTCGCACAACAACATAAAGCCTTGGTTGAACAACGCAAACACATGCTGCATGGCTTTTATCAAACGGCGACTTATATGCTGACACATAACTCGCCGAAAAAAGAGCATTAATGATGCGTGGTTGGGCTTGGTTTGCTGCTTTTTTGCTGTTGCTGAGTACGATAGCAAGCTTATGGCATAAGCCAGCGCTAAGCCGCTTAGTGCTCATCAAGCCCGCAGTTGATTGGGACTTAACCGATCAGCAATGGCAATTTAGCATTGCTTCCTCATTTAAAACTCGTATGTTGCACGCGGCGTCGATGGTGGAGTTACCTAATGGCGAGCTGCGTGCATTTTGGTTTGCTGGTAGCCGCGAAGGCGCTAAGGACGTTACCATTAATACGGCGGTTTTTAATCCGCAAACCGAGCAATGGAGCGACGAACAAACCGCGATTAGCCGCGCATGGTTATCCGCACAATCTGGGCGTTATATTAGAAAACTCGGCAATGCCGTACCTGTGTTGGACGACAGTGGACGCTTACGTTTATTTGTTGTGACCGTCACTTTTGGCGGCTGGGCAGCGAGTCATATTGTGGTGATTGAGTCTGATGATTTGGGGAAAACTTGGCGTTTTGTTAAAGAGCTAAAAACCTCGCCACTGCTTAATATCAGTAATTTAGTGAAAACACCTGCGCTGAAATACCAAGACGGTACGATTGGCTTGCCGGTTTATCATGAGTTTTTAGGTAAATTTGCCGAAATTTTGCGTATAGACCCTGATAATCAGCTTGTTAAGCGCGAACGCATTGGTTATGGACGTAAGGTTTTGCAGCCGTTGATTTTGCCGTTATCTGAGCAGCATTTATACAGTTTCATGCGTCCCGCCAAAAAGGGTTTTGTGGTGCAAAGCCATAGTCACGATGGTGGGCATTCATGGTCTGCTTTGCAAAACTCGACGCTGGAAAACCCAGGTTCGGCGGTTGGCGGCTTGGCGTTAAGCGCGCAACATTTGTTGCTTGCGAATAACTGTAATGCGGTAACCCGCGATGAATTGTGTATTAAAGAAAGTCTGGACGGCGGTAAAACTTGGCAAACACGTTGGCAGATTGAAAATCAAATAGCCAAGCGTGGCCAGAGCATAGATTTAGTCAGTTTTATGGAATCCGTATCTGAGGATTTTTTACAGCATAACCCGCAATTCAGCCATGAATTGATTGTTAACAATATTCGCGATAAAGCCTGTAAAAACGGTCAAGATTGTGAATTTCGCTATGATTATCCCTATATGATTCAAGCCCGTAATGGTGATATTCACATGCTTTATACTTGGAATAAAGTCTTAGTGCGCCATGCTTGGTTGCGCGTCAATAACAAGGAGAGGCAAGATGGGCTTTGAATTGGATGTTGTATTAGCTGCATGGACGATGAGCGCTGTATTGACAAGTCTGTTAGCGCGTAAGCTCAACAAGGTTTTGACTTTGGGGTTGTTGTTGGGCGGGTTCATCGCTTTGCTAATCCCCGTGCCAAAACTTAGCGCCGCAGCCTATTTAGTCAGTTATCTGTCGGGTTTCAGTGTTAGCAGTGCGATGTTAGCTACCGCAGCGGTTTTGGCATTATTAAATAATCAACAGGCTAGCTACCAATCGCAAAAAGCGCCTATTTTATTGGTGATGGCATTATGGACATTGGTGTTTTATCCGCTCAGTTTAGGTGCGGTAGCACTTGATCCATACGCTTGGGGTTATGGCGGTAATTATGTTGTTAGCGCAGTGCTCTTGGCTTTAGGCGTACTGGCTATTTTAAAGGGTTACTATCTTGCTTGCGTGGTCATTATCGCAGGGCAACTGGCTTATGCTGCCAATGCCCTTGTTAGCGATAATTTATGGGATTACTTGCTGGATCCTATGTTGGCGATTTATGCGTTATTTTATAGTCTAAAGCGCTTGCTATGTAAAAGCGCAGCTTAGCCGCGCCCATAAGTATCCTCAAACCGTACAATATCATCTTCCCCTAAATAACTGCCGGACTGCACTTCAATCATTTCAAGCGGAATCGCACCAGGGTTTTCTAAGCGATGCTTAACGCCTAATGGAATAAAGGTTGACTGATTTTCGCTCAGTAAAATTTGTTCATCGCCGCGCGTTACCAATGCGGTACCTGAAACCACTACCCAGTGCTCGGCACGATGATGGTGCATTTGCAGCGACAGGCTTTGTCTGGGGCTAACGACAATCCGCTTAACCTGAAAGCGCCCTCCGCTATCTATACAATCGTAATAACCCCAAGGGCGATAAACTTTGCGGTGTTGCCTTGTTTCAATACGATTGGCATCATCAAGCTGCTTAACCAACAGCTTAACGTCCTGCACTTGGTCTTTATCGGCAACCAAAATGGCATCATCGGTTTCCACAATCACTAAATTGCTGACGCCAAGCGTGGCAATTAATTTATGCTCGGACTGAATGTAATTGTTATGGCTACGTTCGCAAAGAGTATCGCCTTTACGTGCGTTGCCGTTGCTATCTTTGCTGCTAATTTCCCATAACGCTTGCCATGAGCCAACATCCGACCAGCCGGCCTGTAAACCAATCACCACTGCTTTATCGGTTTTTTCCATCACCGCATAGTCGATGGAATCAGAAGGACAAGCGGCAAACGCATCGTGGTCAATGCGTAAAAAATCTAAATCGGCTTGTTGGCTCGCCATGGCTTTTTGACAAGCAGCAAGCATCTCAGGCGCAAACCGTTTGAGTTCGTTAATAAATACGCTAGCTTTGAAAGCGAACATACCGCTATTCCAGAAATATTCACCACTCGCAACATATTGCTCGGCGGTCGATTTATCAGGCTTTTCCACAAACTCGGCAATCGGTGAAATCGCACTTTTTTGTTGTGCGCGAATATAACCGTAGCCCGTTTCAGCATGGCTTGGCACGATGCCAAAAGTGACTAAATGCCCTTGTTGTGCTGCCTGATTGGCTGTTTCAATGGCGGAATGAAAGCTTTTTGTATCGGGGATGGCATGATCAGCAGGCAACACCAATAAAACATCATCTTGCCCGCCATTCAACACTTGGAGTGCCGCTAAGGCAATGGCCGGCGCGGTATTACGTGCAAAAGGCTCTAATATAATGGCGCGCGGCTGATGTTTGATGCAGCGTAATTGCTCCGCCGCCATAAAGCGATGGTCTTGGTTGCAGACCAATAGTGCAGGCTTGTCGGCAAGACTGTTTTTTAGACGGGAAACAGTTTGTTGTAATAAGGTTGCTTCGTGATCCAGTAACGGCAGAAATTGCTTAGGATAAAGACTGCGCGAATAAGGCCATAAACGGGTTCCAGAACCCCCAGAAAGAATAACGGGAATCATGACAAGCTCTTGTTAATAAAGTGCTGTCAATATAGCGATTGCCGCGCGCTTGTTCAAATAAAACAGGGCGCTAAAACAGAAAAAACCGAGCCTAAACTCGGTTTTTTAGCAGATATTGCTTATTTTGGCGCTTTAGCAAATCGTAAGTACGGAAGCTTAATATCTAACTCGCCGTATTTTTCTTTTGCTTGCTCGTCGTTAAGGCTTAAGCCAACGATGATGTCTTGCCCTGGAACCCAGTCTGCTGGTGTTGCAATCGGTGCGCCATCAGTGATTTGGATTGCGTCTAAGGCGCGTAAAATTTCAGCAAAGTTACGGCCAACTGACATTGGGTAAGTTAACGCTAAGCGAATTTTTTTGTCTGGACCGATGATGAAAACGGTACGAACGGTTGCGCTATGCGCTGGCGTACGACCATCAGGTAAGTAAGCATCGGCAGGTAGCATGTTGTACAATTTCGCCACTTCTAATGAAGTGTCATCAATGATAGGAAAATCAGCTGCTGCGCCGCCAACGGCTGCAATATCGCGTTTCCATTTTAAGTGATCTTCTACGCTGTCCACCGAAACGCCCATAACTTTAGTATTGCGTTTTTTGAATTCAGGCACTAAACGCGCAACAGCACCAAACTCAGTGGTACAAACGGGCGTAAAGTCTTTTGGGTGTGAAAAAATAATCGCGTAGCTATCGCCAATCCACTCGTGCAGGTTGATTTTGCCGTCGGTTGTTTCAACGGTGAAGTTAGGTGCGATATCGTTTATACGTAATGACATAAAAAGCCTCTCTTTGTTGTAGGTCACTCAATATGGGAAAGATGCTATCACAGTGGATTGGCGATAACAAAGCGGTTTCATAGACTAAAAAAGCATAACAATATTCCAGATATTTATTTAGCTGTGTGGGCATCTTTCGTCTTATTCTCAATTTTGCGCAATAATTTTTTTCGATTAACACGTGCAAATGTGCGTGAAATAGGTAAAATTTATGCTTCTTTTCGCGCTCGGCATACTGCCACAGGAGTGCAGTATTTTTTTCTAGCTGCAACAATTCAGCAAGAACTTGCTTGTGGCAAACATTGGCACGCTTATGCAAACGCAAACTCTCGCTGATTTCATCCACTACGTTGAACAACGCAATCCGCTACAACCCGAGTTTATCCAAGCGGTAACCGAAGTCATGGAAAGTTTATGGCCGTTTATTGCAAAAAATCCACGTTATGCCGAGTTTGGCTTGCTGGAACGTTTGGTCGAGCCTGAGCGATTAATTCAATTTCGCGTAGCGTGGGTTGATGACCTTGGCAAAGTGCAAGTTAACCGTGGTTACCGTATTCAACAAAACTCGGCGATAGGTCCTTATAAAGGCGGTTTGCGCTTTCATCCCTCGGTAAACCTATCCGTTTTGAAGTTTTTGGCCTTTGAACAAACATTTAAAAACGCGCTAACCACTTTGCC
>CAZMQC010000011.1:13565-14772 GCA_964568295.1 uncultured Spongiibacteraceae bacterium
GGCTCGCTTATTCGTCCTGAGGCGACGGGTTACGGCACGGTTTATTTTGCCGAAGAAATGTTAAAGCATACTCGTCAAAGCTTGCAGGGTATGACGGTTGCAGTTTCAGGATCGGGTAATGTGGCGCAATTTGCGATTGAAAAAGCGTTGGCGATGGGTGCCAAAGTGGTTACTGCTTCGGACTCTAACGGCACGGTTTATGACGAGTTTGGTTTTTCGCCCGACAAATTGGCGCTATTGAAAGAAATCAAAAACGTACGCCGTGGGCGCATTAAGGATTATGCCAACGAGTTGGGGCTTGCTTACCTTGAAGGACAATGCCCTTGGCATATTCCGGTTGAAGTTGCCTTGCCTTGCGCAACGCAAAACGAACTGAATGGCGCTGATGCACAGTTATTGATTAATAATGGCGTTATTTGCGTAGCGGAAGGAGCGAATATGCCTTGTACGCTAGAGGCGGTGCATAGCTTTCAAGCTGCGGGCGTATTGTATGCACCAGGTAAAGCGAGCAATGCTGGCGGGGTTTCTACGTCTGGCTTAGAAATGAGCCAAAATGCCGCGCGTTTATCTTGGACGCGAGAGGAAGTGGATAAACGTTTATTGATGATTATGCAGGGTATTCATGGCATGTGCCTGCAATATGGCTCGGATGGCAAAGGCAAAGTGAATTATGTTAATGGTGCCAATATTGCTGGCTTTGTTAAAGTGGCCGACGCGATGTTAGCGCAAGGCGTGGTTTAGTTTTTAACTCGCTCTTGCCTCAATCAACTCAATCATACGGCATAAGTAGCATTAATAAATGGCGCATAGTGCAGACTTAACACTCTGTTTTGCATGGATGCAAAACAGAAGCCTACAAGGAAGTATTCACGGCGTGTGTTAAGTCTGCACTATGTGCCGCGCAATCAACTCACTATCGCACTGCATAATCCAATGCAATTCCCAAGAAAATAACCAAGCCAACCCATTGATTATTCATAAACGCCTTAAAACACTTATCTCGTTGACGGTGTTCTATTAGCACTTGCTGATAGGCAAACAAACAAGCAGCCACCACAAGGCTTAAATAGAAAATAGCGCCTAGCTGAAAGCGATAACCCACTAATAACAAGGTGAAAATCACGAAAAGCTGCAAAAATGCAGTAATTAAGCGGTCAAAATCGCCAAACAAAACGGCTGTTGATTTCACCCCAATTTTTAAATCATC
>CAZMQC010000011.1:14872-19607 GCA_964568295.1 uncultured Spongiibacteraceae bacterium
CGCGCGAACAAGCTTTGTTCGGTTTGCACAGGAATATCAAGATTGGGCATAGCAATTTGAGCCACTTCAAAGGCACGGCGCTCTAGGGCAGGGTGTTTAAATAATTGCTGCCCCAAGGATTGATTGTGCAGCTGTTTTAAATAGCGCAGTGAACCATTAAGGCTTTGATAGGGCAAAATACTACGGGCATAAACCCACGGTTGCTCTTGGCAATAGAGTAAGACTTCACGAATTAAAGCAATTTCGCGCGGGCGCATATTTAGCGCTTGGCGCTCGGATAAATGCGGCATCCCCCAAACTTGTTTAAGGCGCTGCACTCGAAACTGCTGCTGGCTAACATTGATAAGCTTGGCGGTAAGCGATTGCTCATCTAACAGCCAAGATTTTGCAACAGCTGGCAGCTGTAGAGTTGGGCGATAAGCTTGCCAGTGAATTGTGGCTTGCATGAGAGAACGACAGTTTAAAAGTTGACGTTATTGTAAACCATTTAGCCAACGGTCAATAAGCATCTTCAACTGTTGTTGTATATCTTGGTCGAGTTGCCTTTGCGCGGGCGCAACATAATTGCCAGCGCTAACGCCTTTGGCGCTGAGCTGATCGCTAAATACGATATCGCCGTTACGGTCAATAATGGCAAAATCGATGTGGCTGTGAATGGTGGTTGTCTGGTATTGCGCGTTAAAAACAGGTTCTTCAGTGGCAATTAAACGCACGCGGTAGAACGCTTGTTGCGCTGTCCAAGTCAAACCTAGCGAGGAAAAAATAGCTTGCACAGCATTGCGTTGCCGAGCGCTGGTTTGGTTGCTTTTGGTATGCCAGCCAAAACTCATGGCTTGACGAATACGACTGGCCTGCTGATTAAACTGTTGTTGCAATTCTTGGTTGCGCTGCAAGATTAACGTGCTTAACTGGCTAGAAAGCGTATCGCTGAGCGAGAGTAATTGACTCAGTTGTTGGCGGGTCTGCTGTAAGGTGGCTAGCGTGCCGATTGCTTGGTCTGATAATTCTGCTAAATGCAGGATGTTTTGTTCAACCTGCATTTGTTGCTTAACAATATCCGTACGCGCTAATTGCACATCTAATTCAGCTAATGCATAAACCGTATTATCTTGATCGTCAAAATAGCTTTCTGCAATACGGATGCCAGGAATATTGTCGGCGCGGGTGGAAAGGCGTGTGGTTTGCTGTAGCGAGCGGTCGCTGCTAAAACTATCTTGAACTACCTGATAGCTGGAAAACGTATCAACGCTACCTTCAGCGGTAGTTTTTAACGAAAGTAATAATTCCAGTTTGGCACGTTCGGTAGCGCTATTCATTGCAGAGGCTTTGTCATTAATAATTACCGCGCTACCAACCCCATAAATGACATCGGGTAATTCAGGTGCTTGGTTTACCCAGCGAGGTGCAGCGCTAAAAGCAGGATTACTCATCGCCATAATAAGCAGCATAATCAACTGCATAAACCAAGCAGTATTTTGGGGTGCTAAGGGGATGACGCTGTAAGGCATAAAAAATCCAATGCTGAATTAACCGAATAGCGTCATTCTATTTTATCGGAAGCAGCAAGGCAAAATTAGCGCTATGTTTTACTGTGCTTATCGTATTTTGTTGGTTGACACTGCTTAGCTCGAACAATAATAATGACCCTTCTAAAACATTGATTTATTAAGAGGAAGCAAGCATGAAATTGGTCAAATTTTCGCTAGGATTAGCAGCGGCGGGTTTATTGCTGGTTGGCTGTTCGAGCAATAAAACCGCACCAGTAGAAGAGGAACAGCAAGCAGATACGTTTGCGACGCATTGTGAATATACCCCTGGTGTTCGTGCGCCTGAATGGTATTGTAATCCAGAAATGAACGGCGGCATTGCTGCGCTTGGTGAAGCAAAACCGAATGCTGCGGGCGATAACAACTTTCAACGTACCGAGGCAATGGCAAATGGTCGTGATGCGTTAGCGCGTCAGCTTGAAGTTAAAGTGTCGAATATGTTCAAAAATTTCACCGCCACAACGGGCGAAGGAGTGGACGCAACCTACGACAAAGCAACTGAAAACGTTTCACGTCAAGTTGCGCAACAAACTTTATCTGGCTCGAAACAAATTAACCGTTGGGTTGCACCCGATGGCACGTTGGTGTTGTTAATCGGTTTAGCGGAATCAAGCCCTGTGATTGATAGCATCAAATCCAGTATGAAAAACGAAAAAGCGTTATGGCAGAAGTTTCAAGCGCAAAAAGCACAAGAAGAATTGGATAAGTACTTAGAAAAAGAATTTGGCCAACAACAATAAGTTGTACCAACCGTTAAGGCCGCCGTTTGGCGGCTTTGTTGTTTCTGCGCGGTTAAATAGCCTTGGCGTAAGCTGTGACGCTATTCGTTTGGCGATTAACCGCATTCAACAAGGCTTTCACCGCCGCAATACTGATATTGCTATCTTTACCCACGCCAAAAATCGCTTGGTGCGCATCACCAACCTTAACCTCCACGTAGCAAACCGCTTCGACATTCGAGCCTTGACCAATAGCGTGCTCGCTGTAATCAATCACGCTAATGGTTTGCCCGATATGAGCGCTTAATGCGTTAGCTGCCGCATCAATTGGGCCATTGCCCTGACCGCTTAATTGCACTTGTCCTGAAGGACTTTGCACGGTTAACGTCAAGCTCGCACCATTGTCGCTTGATTGGCTGCTAACGTAACTAATCGGAGTTTGCACATCGAAATAATGTTGCTGAAATAGCGCAACAATTTCTTTGCCGCTCACCTCGCGCCCTTCACCATCGCTGACTTGTTGCACGATATGGCTAAATTCAATTTGCAAACGGCGTGGCAACTGCAAGCCAATCGCTTGTTGTAATAAAAAGCTCACGCCGCCTTTGCCTGATTGACTGTTTACACGCACTACCGCATCGTAGCTGCGGTTTAAATCAGCGGGATCAAGCGGCAAATAGGGCACTTCCCAAACCGCATCTTTTTGCTGCACAGCAAAACCTTTTTTAATCGCATCTTGGTGAGAACCAGAAAACGCAGTGAACACCAATTCACCCGCATAAGGGTGGCGCGGGTGCACGGGTAACTGGGTACACTCTTCCGCCAATTTGCGAATACCGTCTATGTCAGTGAAATCCAAGCCAGGGTAAATACCTTGTGAATACAAATTCAACGCCAAGGTGACTAAATCGACGTTGCCTGTACGTTCACCATTGCCAAACAAGCAACCCTCAACACGGTCTGCGCCCGCCATAACCGCCAGCTCTGCCGCCGCAACCGCGCAACCTCTGTCGTTATGCGGGTGAACACTTAACACAATGGCGTCGCGATATTTCAAATGGCGATGCATCCATTCCACTTGGTCGGCGTAAGTGTTGGGCGTGGACATTTCTACCGTTGCCGGCAAATTCACAATCATTTTGCGCTCAGGCTTTGGTTGCCACACATCGCCAACCGCATCGCAAACTTCTTTAGCAAATTCTACTTCCGTGCCTGAAAAAAACTCTGGCGAGTATTGATAAATCCATTCCACTTCGGGTGCTTGGGCAGTTAACTCTTTCACCCACGTTGCGCCTTTAATGGCAATCTCTTTAACCCCTTGTTTATCGGTGTTATACACAATACGGCGGAAATTCGGCGCTAAGGGATTATAAATATGCAAAATTGCCCGTTTAGCGCCGCGTAAACTTTCAACCGTGCGTTCAATTAATTCATAACGCGACTGCACCAGCACTTCGATAGTCACGTCATCGGGAATATGATTTTCTTCAATCAACGTGCGCACAAAATTAAAATCGGTATCGGAAGCGGAAGGAAAGCCCACCTCAATCTCTTTAAAACCAATTTCCACCAAACGCTTAAATAAACGTAGTTTGGTTTCGCCATTCATCGGGTCAATCAACGCCTGATTACCGTCGCGCAAATCGGTACTCATCCAAATGGGCGCGTGCTCGATTTGACGGTTAGGCCATTGCCTATCAGGTAATTGGATACCTTGGAAGCGTGGATATTTTGTGGCGGGATGGGTAATCACGATGAACTCCTTCTACTGGCTATATTTTGTGGCGCAAATAAGTTTTTTGCGTTGCTCATGCGCAAGCTTATTGCAGCATGAACAACGCAGGTTCTTTTGGGTAAAAAGAAGTCGAATGCTGTTAAACCCTTGTGAGGTTGCTGGCTCAGTTTGGCTTGTGGCCGAACTGTTTTGACGAAGGCTAGTATAGAGAAAACGCTTTAGAAGATGATTGCTAAAGTTGTTTTGTTTGTGTTTATAAAAGTATATTATTTCTTGATTTTAAATATATCAGCAATATTATTGCTTTAATTGAGTTTGGTGAAGAATATGCAGTTTGATCACTACGATAAACAGATATTAAATGTCTTGCAGGCGCAAGGGCGTATTACTAATCAGGAATTAGCCGATGAAATCAGCTTGTCACCTTCGCCTTGTTTGCGCAGGGTTAAGCAATTGGAGCAAGACGGTGTGATTGACGGCTATGTCGCGCTGCTGAATGCGCGAAAATTGGGTTTGACCTTAATGTCGTTTGTGCAAATCAGTATGGATAAGCACACGCCAGAACGTTTTGAGCGATTTGAGCAAGCGATTGCGCAATATCCAGAAGTGATGGAATGCCATTTGATTACTGGGCAGTCGGCGGATTATTTATTGAAAGTAATTGTGAAAGATATGGATGCTTATCAGCATTTTTTATTGGATAAGCTAACGCGGATTGAAGGCGTTACGGGCGT
>CAZMQC010000012.1:0-1931 GCA_964568295.1 uncultured Spongiibacteraceae bacterium
GCTTCTGCGCTTCTTTACGAATACGCTCAACCATCGCTCGAACGCCGTTGCCACGGGTGGGCGATAGGTGTTTGAGCAAATCAAGGCTAGCGAAATAACTATCCATATCATATTGCAAAATTTGCTCAGGGCTTTGATTATTCAACGCCGCTAAAACAATGGCTACCAAGCCACGCACAATAATGGCGTCGCTATCCGCAGTGAGTTGCATTAAGTTGTTTTGCGCGTCATACGCCACCTCTAACCAAACTTGGCTTTGGCAGCCGTGAATAATACGGTCGGCCGTTTGCATTTCCACGGGAAAGTTTGGTAGCTGTTTGCCTAAGTCGATAATATAGCGGTAGCGTTCTTCCCAATCGTCAAAAAAACTTAAAGTATCAACCACTTCGTCGGCTAAAACGGTTTTGCCAAAGGGCGTTTGGGCGAATAATTGTTCAGAATAAACCGAGTTCAAGTTGCGCTTCCTCTGTCATCATGTCGCGTGTCCAAGGTGGATCGAAGACTAAATCAACTTCTACCTTATGCACGTTGGGAATTTTTTTCAGGCGGTACTCAATATCGCCAACAATCACTGTACCCATGCCGCAAGTTGGCGAGGTCAGCGTCATACGAATTTGAATAATATTTTGGTCGCCCGCTTGTACAAGATCGCAATTATACACCAAACCCAAATCGACGATATTGACCGGAATTTCAGGGTCGTAAATGGTATGTAAAACGTCTAATACTTCTTCTTCGCGCACTTCGCCGTTCGGGTCAGGCTCTTGAAATTTTAGCTCAACCGATTCTTGGCTAATGGCGTCCGCATCCATGCCATCAATCCGCATCATATTGCCGTTAAAGGTGACCGTGTAGTTGCCACCCAAGGCTTGAACAATATTAACAAATGAGCCTTCAGGAATTTCAGTGACGGTTCCAGAGGGAACCAATCGGGCGATAACGTTGCGATTAGTGACGACGGTTTCTTGTGCAAACATGGGCTTATCTCTAGCGATAAAGTTAATTGACGGCGAAACTTTCACCGCAGCCGCAAGTACCAGACGCATTAGGGTTGCGGAATTGGAAATTGCTATTTAATCCCTCGGTCACAAAATCAATTTCTGTGCCGTTAACATAGCTTTGGTCTTGTTGGCTAACAAACAGGGTAATGTGTTCGTTAATCGGAATTTTGATGTCGTTGTCGTTGGCTTCGGTGACAAAATCGAGTTTATAACGAAAGCCAGAACAACCTGATTTTTCAACGTATAAGCGCAGGCCTAATACGTCGCGCTTGGCGAGTTCTTTAGCGATTTGTCGCTGTGCTTTTTCGCTGAGCGACAATGAAACCTGATTGGGATTATAGGAAACAACACTCATGGTTATAAAAAGCTCATTACTTTGGTTAAAGCGGTAAAAAACTGGTCAACTTCAGCCAAGGTATTATACGGCGCAAAGGAAGCGCGAACCGTACCCGGAATACCGAGGGTTTGCATCAGCGGCATGGTGCAGTGATGCCCCGTGCGAACTGCAATACCTTGTTGGTCTAAAAGCGCGCCAATATCATTAGGATGCGCGCCTTTGATTAAAAACGATAAAACGCTGACTTTGTTGCGGGCATTGCCGATGATTTGTAAGCCATCAAACGCCAAGGCTTTTTCGGTAGCATACGCCAAAACCGCGTCTTCGTGTTGACGTAGCGCATCGCGGTCTTGCTGTTGTAGCCAAGTTAACGCAGCACCAAGGCCAATAGCGCCCGCAATATTGGGCGTGCCTGCTTCAAATTTATACGGCAACTGATTCCACGTGCTTTGCTCAAAGCTCACCGTTTCAATCATTTCGCCGCCCGTTTGCCAGGGTGGCATGGCATTCAGCAAGGCTTTTTTGCCGTATAAAACGCCAATCCCGGTTGGGCCAAATACTTTATGTCCAGAAAACGCATAAAAATCACAATC
>CAZMQC010000012.1:2031-7514 GCA_964568295.1 uncultured Spongiibacteraceae bacterium
CAAGCTTGTTGCCACGGCACGATATTGGCGTGGTGTTCAAGCGTGCTAATTAATACTTCATCGCCCGCTTTGAGTTGGCTGCGTCCATAGCATTGCGCCACAATATTCAGGCTTTCGGTGGTGCCGCGCGTCCATAATATTTCTTCACGTGAGGCGTTAAGAAAATCAGCAACGGTTTGCCTTGCGCCTTCAAACGCAGCGGTAGCTTGGTCGGCTAGCGCGTGCGCGCCGCGATGTACGTTGCTGTTGAGCTGTTCATAATAATGGCTTAATGCGTCGATAACCGCTTGCGGTTTTTGTGTGGTCGCCGCGTTGTCTAGGTACACCAAGGGTTTATTGTGTACGCGCGTGGCAAGAATGGGAAACTCCGCTCTTAGCGCAGCAATGTCCATTACATGCCCTCCGCAACCGCGTTACCTAGCCAATCGCCAATCCAATCCGACAGACTTTCAAACGGTAAACTGGCTAGTTCTTGCTTAATAAAACCAATGCTTAGCATTTTTTGCGCTTGGTTTTCATCAATGCCGCGCGATTGCAGGTAAAAACGCATATTCGGGTCAATTTGACCGATGGTGGTACCGTGCGAACATTTAACATCATCATTATAGATTTCAAGTTCAGGCTTGCTGTTGATTTCCGCGCCCACGTTTAACAATAAGTTGCGGTTAGATAAATCCGCTTGAGTTTTGCTAGCACCTGGCAAAATATGAATACGACCATTGAAAATCGCTTGGCCTTGATCGCCTGCAATACCTTTATAGTTTTGGTGCGATTGGCAATTCGGTACCGCGTGTTCAACACAAATCTGGTTGTCCACGTGGTTATCGCCGCGCGCGATAAATGCGCCGTGCATTTCTAATTCAGCGCCTTCGCCATTGATCAGCACGTTAACATTGTTACGTTTGAGGCGAGAAGCGGTCATGAATTGGAAGCTTTCTACGCGGCTACTGCGTTGTTGTTCAATGGCAAGCTGGCCGATATGTAAATTATTGCTGTTTTCAGACTGCAAACGGCAGTGAATTAAATGGCTGTTTGCGCCTACCTTGATTTCAGTAACCGCATTGCAAAGCTGCTCGCTGCCATCGCCCATATAATGCTCAACAATATTCAAGCGACTATTATCCGCAAGCTCAATCACCAAGCGGTTGTTATGATAGCTTGGTGTTTGTCCTGTGCTATAAAAAATGACATGGAATAAATCGCTGGGCTGCTGGTTTTTATCCACTTGGATTTTTAAGCCTTGTTCCAAACTTGCACCGTTGAAAAGGGCAAAGGTGGTATTCGCGAGCGTTAACGCATGAGTGCTGTCAATACGCGATAGCGTTACGCCTTGCCAGTTAGGTAACGTTTCAGGTAAGCGACCGTTGATAATGACTAATGGCTCTAAGCCAAAATTAGGCAGCGTTTCGTTAATGCTACCGACGTCGCTGTATTGAGTTAGATGGCCTTTTTCTAGCGCGTGTAGTTTGGTGTACTTCCATGTTTCGCTAAATTTTTCAGGCAAAGGTTTTTCTGCCAGTTTAGCGATTGCTTGCGCATTGCCGGTATTAAGTTGGGCAATTTGCGCCTGCATTTGTTGGTTTAATAAGGGAGCAACAATCATGGCTTACTCCTTACGGTCGTTGAGTAACCAGCTATAGCCTTGTTCTTCTAGCTCTAACGCTAACTCTTTGCCGCCTGACTTAATAATCTGACCGTTGGCTAAAACATGAACATAATCAGGCACGATATAGTCGAGTAAGCGCTGATAGTGAGTGACCAAAATAATCGAGCGGTCGGCAGAGCGCATGGCGTTAACGCCTTTAGCCACTACTTGCAACGCATCAATATCTAGCCCAGAGTCGGTTTCGTCTAAGATGGCAACTTTTGGTTCAAGCAACATCATTTGCATGATTTCATTACGTTTTTTCTCGCCGCCTGAAAAGCCTTCGTTAACGCCGCGTTTTAGAAAGTTGGCATCAAGATTTACTTGTTTACAGGCTTCACGCGCACGTTTCAGCAATTCGGTTGCGCTTAATGGCTCTTTGCCTTGCGCGCTGTAAATCGCCTCTAATGAGGCTTTTAAAAATTCTAGGTTGCTAACGCCTGGAATTTCAACAGGGTATTGGAACGCTAAGAATAAACCCGCTTGCGCACGTTCTTCGGGCGCTAATTCTAATAGGTTTTTGCCGTCTAAGATCGCGCTGCCGCCTGTTACTTCATAGCCTTCGCGACCCGATAAAACGTTAGCAAGTGTACTTTTGCCAGAACCATTCGGCCCCATAATAGCGTGTACTTCGCCCGCTTTAACGTTTAAATTTAAGCCTTGTAAAATTTCTTTATCTGCGACATTTGCGCGTAAATTACTAATCTCTAACATCATTCTTCTCGTTTAATGCAATGGGGCAACGCCAACGGTTGCAAATACAACGGTTAGCCAACCGCGCCTTCTAAACTCACTTCTAATAACTTGCCTGCTTCAACCGCAAATTCCATTGGCAACATTCGGAAAACATCTTTACAAAAGCCGTTAACAATCATCGACACCGCTTTTTCTGGGTCGATACCGCGTTGTAAGCACAAAAATAGCTGATCATCGCTGACTTTAGAGGTGGTCGCCTCGTGCTCTAAGGTGGCGCTAGGATTTTTGCTTTCGATATAAGGGAAAGTGTGTGCGCCGCATTGATCGCCAATTAGCAAAGAGTCGCATTGAGTAAAGTTACGCGCATTTTCTGCACGTGGTCCAAAGCGCACTAAGCCGCGATAACTGTTTTGGCTACGTCCTGTAGAAATCCCTTTAGAAACGATGGTGCTTTTGGTGTTTTTGCCCAAGTGAATCATCTTCGTTCCAGTATCGGCTTGCATCATATTGCGGGTTAGAGCGACCGAGTAAAACTCACCGATAGAGTTATCACCACGTAAAACCACACTTGGATATTTCCAAGTAAGCGCTGAGCCTGTTTCTACTTGAGTCCAGCTGATTTTAGCGTTTTCGTGAGCAACGCCGCGTTTGGTAACAAAGTTATAAATACCGCCCACGCCGTTTTCATCGCCAGGATACCAGTTTTGTACCGTCGAATATTTAATTTCTGCGCCTTTTAAGGCTATTAATTCGACCACCGCCGCGTGTAATTGGTTTTCGTCGCGCATTGGCGCGGTGCAACCTTCAAGGTAGCTCACATAGCTGCCTTCGTCGGCAATAATCAAGGTACGCTCAAATTGCCCAGTATTGGCTTCGTTAATACGGAAATAGGTCGATAGCTCCATCGGGCAGCGAACCCCCGGCGGAATATAAACAAACGAACCGTCCGAAAATACCGCGCTATTCAGTGCAGCGTAAAAGTTATCATTCGGTGAAACGACCGTGCCTAAATACTTTTTGACTAGTTCGGGGTGTTCGCGCAAAGCTTCCGACATAGAGCAGAAAATAACGCCTGCTTCGGCTAATTTAGAACGAAAGGTAGTAACCACTGATACCGAGTCAAAAACCGCGTCAATCGCAACATTAGAGGGCGCAGCGTTTGGATCTAATTCAGCACCCTCAACACCCGCCAATACGGCTTGTTCTGCCAATGAAATACCTAATTTGGCATAAGTTGCCAATAACTCAGGATCAACTTCATCGAGGCTTTTGGGCTTTTTCTTCATGCTTTTCGGCGATGAATAATAAGAGGGCGCGTTAAAATCAACCGGTGGATATTTTAATTGTGACCACTCAGGCGATTCCATGGTTTGCCATTTTTTATATGCGGCTAAGCGCCATTCAAGCGCCCATTCTGGCTCTTCTTTTTTGCCAGAAATAAAACGGATAACATCTTCATTAAGCCCAGGCGGTAGGGTGTCAGATTCGATGTTGGTGGTAAAGCCCGCAGCGTAATCACTGTCAATAAACTGATCTAATTCGCTTTGATGACTCATAATTGCCAACCCTTTTAATCATGAATTCAAGAATAAAACTAAGACTGATGCGATAGCGCAGGGAGTTTTTAAGGCTTCTTGAATAATACCTTAGTAAATTACTCGGGTATTATACGGAAAGCGTCCCATTGCGCCAAGTGTTTAAATCGGCAAAGTCAAAATTTACTATTAAAAACCATATTTTACGTAAGCTTAATAAAAGCGCGTAATTCAATAAGATTTAGCGGATTAGTGCAAGGATTTTAAAGACTTATGACATAAAAATAAGGCATAAACGATAATGACACGCATTTGCAAAGTGTGGTAATGTTTGCCCTTATTTTAATTGACTCAAAAGTTGGTTGGCTTATGTGGACGCAATTACGAATTTTGCTTGTTTTCAGTTTGATTTTTAGCTTGCCGTTAGCTAGGGCGAGCGATGATGCGGTTCCACAAATTTGGCAAATGCTAGACTATTTAGCAACGGATTATGCCAGTGCGGTGGAAGATGGCGCGATCATTGACGAAGGCGAATATACTGAGATGCAGGATTTCTCGGCAATTATTCACGAACGTTTGCAAAGCCTTTCTGAGCACCAAGACAAGCTACAATTAATCCAACAAGCCGATGGTTTGAAAGTATTGGTAGTGGATAAAGCCGCTAGTTCACAAGTGGCGAAGCAGGCGCATGAGCTAGCCGATGCTTTACTCGTAGCATACCCCATGCCTACCTCGCCACAAACCTTGCCAGATGTAGCCAAGGGCGCAAGCCTGTATCAAACCCATTGTGCTGCTTGCCATGGTGTAACGGGTGATGCTGATGGCCCATTGGCGGAAGGCTTGGATCCACCGGCTATTGCTTTTACTGATAGTGATCGCGCCGATCAACGCAGCCCGTTGTCGTTGTATCAAACCATTACGCAGGGCGTTGAAGATACTTCAATGTTAAGTTTTAAGAATGCTTTGTCTGATAACGACCGTTGGGCGTTGGCCTATTACGTCGGCACCATGGCGTATAGCGCGGCGATTGAACAAGGTAAAAAACGTTGGCACAGCGATAGCCTAGCAAGAGCGCAAATCAGTAATATTGACGAGCTTTCGCGTGCGCGCGTTGATCAGTTAGATAGTGTATTGGGTTTACAAGAAGCGCAACAAGTGATTGGTTATTTACGCGCAAACCCAAGCGAATTGGAAGATGCTTTAACAGGATTAGCCTTAGCGCGTGGACGTTTGGTTGCGAGTGTTAATGCTTATCAAAATGACGATAGAAAAACCGCCGTACAATTGGCGCTATCGGCTTATTTAGATGGTGTTGAACCCGTCGAACCCTTGCTAAATGCGCATAACCGCGAATTGCGCGCGCAAATTGAATTAAGCATGGGCGCTTTCCGTACCAGTTTAAATAAAGCGGATAACTTAGCCAGTGTTCAAGAACAAGCACGGTTGATTGATGGTCTGCTGATTGAAGCGGATAAATACACCGGCACGGAATACCGCGACGGCACAACCATTTTCTTAGGCGCTTTAACGATTTTATTGCGCGAAGGGCTTGAGGCGTTATTGGTATTAGTGGCGATTTTTGCTTTCTTAAACAAATCGGGGCAACG
>CAZMQC010000012.1:7614-9926 GCA_964568295.1 uncultured Spongiibacteraceae bacterium
GGTGTTGGCGTGGTTGATGTTGAAAACCAGTAATAAACTGCCGATTGCAACTTTCTTTAACGCGAGTTCGATTTTAATTGCGATATTGGTGTTTGTGATGGTGGGTAAAGGGATTTCTGCCTTACAAGAAGCGGGTGTGGTTGATGTAACCCGTGTCAATGCACCGCATATTGAGCTATTAGGCGTTTTCCCAACCCAAGAAACCTTGTTGGCGCAAGCAATAACCGTTGTGGTGTTGATTGCAGGGTTTTGGTTTAACAAACGCAGCCGCTAGTAAGCATTAGTTGAGGTGTAAAAAAACGGGGTAGTCAATCTACCCCGTTTTTATTTGGTCGAGATTGAATTAAACGTTAATCAATTTCGGCGCTGTGATAAACGTTTTGCACGTCGTCTAAGTCATTCAGCATATCCATAAACTTATCAAATAACGCAACATCATCACCGCTCAACTCCACCGTGTTTTGCGGTAGGAATTGAATTTCATCGACTTCAAATTCAATATCGGCCAAGTGCGCTAAAATCGCTTGGCGGGTTTTAGCGTATTCTACTGGCGGCGTTAAAACGGTGAGTATGCCGTCTTCATTTTCAATGTCGGTTACGTCAACATCGTGTTCCATCAAGGCTTCCAACAATGCTTCTTCGTCGTCGGCTTTAAAAGAGAAGACCGCGCAATGATCGAACATATGGGCAACGCTGCCAGGGGTGCCAATTTTGCTTTTGGTTTTGGTAAAACACTGGCGCACATCGCCAAAGGTACGGTTTGGGTTGTCGGTTAAGCAATCTACAATCACCATCACGTTGCCAGGGCCATAACCCTCATAACGCGCACGCGCAAAATCTTCACCTTTACCGCCTTTGGCTTTATCCAAGGCTTTTTCAATGACGTGCGAAGGCACTTGGTCTTTTTTAGCGCGATCAAGCAAGGAGCGTAAACTTAAATTGCCATTCGGGTCAGCGCCGCCTGCTTTGGCGCTCACATAAATTTCACGTCCATATTTACTATAAACTTTGGTTTTCGCTTCGGCTGTTTTAGCCATGGAGACTTTGCGGTTTTGATAGGCTCTGCCCATAATCTATCCTACTCACTTGAAAGAGGTTATTTTACATTTTTTGCCGCGCGAAATTCTAGCACGAATTGTAATCAATGGTATGATGCAGCGCTTTTAATCATCGGTAGTTCCTATGACTTTTGCAGCTTTATTTACTTGATCAAAATTACCCTGTTGATGCGCTGGATTAATCGCAAAATTTATGCAAAGAATCCATACAAAAAATAGCAAAGCGTGCGGTATTTTTATATGATTACGATTATTTTAACTCTATGGCGGCAGTCAGCAGTTTCGTATTATTGCACGTCAAATAGAATCTTTAGCAGCCGAACTTGAGCGTAGAAGAGGGATAACATGGTGACTGACGACGCATTTGCTGATGAAATCATAGAAATCTTTGTTGAAGAAGTGGATGAAGTTTTAGAGCAAATTAATAGACATTTACCGAAGTGGTCGGCCAACTTCGCTGATTTAGTTTCTTTAAAGGAAATTCGCCGTGCTTTTCACACCTTAAAAGGCAGCGGACGCATGGTGCAAGCTGATCAAATTGCTGAGCTAGCATGGTCGGTTGAAAATATGCTCAACCGCTTATTAGACGGCACTTTGGCTGCTAAACCCCAGATGCTGGAATTGGTTCAGCATGTGAGCAAAGCCATTCCGCTGTTGCTGGAAGCATTTAAGAATAAGCAAGCAGCGGCTTTAGCGGGGATTAATATTCAACAGCTTATTGATCAAGCCGAGGCGCTAAGAGAAGGCAAAGAGGTCAGCTCCTTACAGGAGTTCAAATTGCCTGAGCAGCAAGAAACGCCTGCACAAGCTATTGAAACTGGGATTGTTGAAGTTGACTCGGTGGAAATGGGCGCACTGAAAGAGCAAATGGGCGGTTTAATGAATCAACTCAATGATTTGCGTCGGGATTGGGTGGCAATTACTACGCAGGTTGAAGCGTTACGCGTGAATATTAAAAGTTTAGGTGCGCAGAGCATTCCTGAAGAAATTAGTCAGCAATTACAACAAACGGATCGTGAAGTTAAAGAACTCAAATACTTTGTTAAAACCAGCAGTGAAACGATGTTTAGCAATAGTGCTGATGCGCAAAAACGTTTGAATGATCGCTTGGAAAGAGAATTATCGGTTTTACAAACGCTTTCTTCGGAATCGCGTGCTGAATTGGTCGAAATGAAAAGGCAAATACGCGAAGAAATGACCAGCACTATCAAAATTTGGGCGTTGGGTTGCTCGATTGCTTTTTCAGCTATGGTG
>CAZMQC010000012.1:10026-19440 GCA_964568295.1 uncultured Spongiibacteraceae bacterium
CAGCACTATCAAAATTTGGGCGTTGGGTTGCTCGATTGCTTTTTCAGCTATGGTGTTAGTTGCAACGATTTTGATGTAACTCTTAGCCATTTAGGTGGCTAAGAATTTTAGGAAAATACTGATGCAGGCTTTTTGCTTTTAAATTAATGGCTTGCGTGCGAAATTCTTGTAAGCGCTTGATTTCCTAAGATTGATAAATCGCCTCAATGCGCGCGGTTTCAGGGTTAAGTTGGAATAATAAATCATCCTGTCCTGCTAAACTTTCAGCGCTGACTTTTTCAAACGAATTTGTTGCTTGGTGGTGTAAGTAAACCTGTGTATCGGCGGTTAATTGCACGCCTTCTTTCACTACGCAATGATTGCCCAATGAAATGCCAACCCCCGCGTGCGTACTAATCACGCAATGTTCGCCGATAACGTGCTGTTGATTAATTTCAATCACTTTTTTACTAATGGTTGAGCTTGCGGTAGCAAGTTTCGTACCTTGTTTGATGAAAAAGCCAGTCGATAAACTGCCCATCACGATGTTGTTGCCTTCCGTACCCGCGTTAAAATCAATAAAGCCATCACGCATGACTACCGTACCTTCGCCGAGATAAGCGCCTAAATAAACCCGCGCGCTATCGGCAATGCTTACCTCACTAGGCACAATGTAGTTGCTCATTGGCGGCAAACGATCGATGGAAAAAACTTGTATGGTTTGCTTAGCTAGCCTTGCTTGTAATTGTTTTTCTGCTAGTTCTTCCACATCAATCGCACCTTGATTGCTCCAAGCGACGGTAGGTAAGTGGGCAAGAATATTGCCCAATTGAATTTGATGGGGCTTAACTAAACGATGCGAGAGCAAATGCAGTTTTAAATAAATCTCTGGTACGTTAACGGGGGCTGAATCATCGGCCAGAAAAACCGCAACTAAATTTTGTTGGCTGTATGCGAGCTTCTCAATAAGCGTTGCTAATTTATGCTCTTGTTGCTGGCTTAGGGTTAAAGCTAAGGCTTGTGCTTTTGTACTAGTGAATTCAATCACTTGATTGCCACCGCTATAGCCCAAAACGCTTTGCATGACGGCTTGTAGTGTACTGGAAAGCCCTAGTTGTGGCGCTGGAAAAAATACATCGAGCCACTGGCCTTTGCTGTTTTTTGTACCCGTGCCGATGGCAAAACTGAATAATTCACTCATATGCAACCTCAATGATTAAGCAAAAAGCGCAAGATAATGTTGGTCATTAAAGCCCACGCTGATCGTGTTGTTGTGCGCTAAAACAGGGCGTTTGATTAAGGTGGGGTGAGCAAGGCATACATCAATAATATCGCCTTGGTTGATTTGTGCTTGTTGTTCGCTACTAAGTTGTTTCCACGTGGTGCTACGTTTGTTAATCAGTTGTTCGGCGCTTAGCTGTTGTAGCCAGGTATGGATTAAATCGGCGCTGATGCCTTGTTCGCGAAAATCATGAAATTGATAGTCAACACCTTGTTGTTGCAGAAAGTTTCTGGCCTTTTTAACCGTATCGCAATTTTTAATGCCGTAAAGTACTGTGTTCATAATCAGGTTTTCTTGCTTAATTGTTGATCTAATCGATCACGAATAGTTTGTTGTATGGTGACGCATAACTGTTCATCTAACAACGGCTGTAAGTCGTGTTGTGTGATGAAGAATATATCTTCTACGCGGTCGCCTAAGGTAGTGATTTTGGCGTTATGTAGCTCTAAATCAAATTCTACAAAAATGCGACCGATAGTTGCTAATAAGCCTGGTCTATCGACCGCGATGACTTCTAAGATCGTCATATTTTTTTGTTGGTCTAGGCTCATGCGGGTTTGCGTAGCAAAGTTAAGATGCTTTAAATGTTGCGCGGCGCGCCGTTTTGGCTTTTGTAAAATTTGTTCGGCATGTTGCAAATAGTATTCAATGGTCTGTTGAATAGTTTGCAAGCGCTTGTGATCATGGATGGATTGTTTGTTTTCATCTAATACCATAAACGTATCGAGCGCATAGCCAGAAATCGATGAATAAATTTTAGCGTCCAAAACCGTAAGTTGTAAAAACTCCAGCGTCGCGACGACGGTAGCGAATAAGTAGGGTCGGTCTTTGGTATGGATAAAAATCTGTGTAACGTCTTTAAATAGCGGGTTCGATGACTGTTGAATCAGCACTAAAGGGCTATGGTCGTCGATACGTTCCACAATTGCTTTGGTTTGCCAGATAATATCGTCAACGTTTTCATGCAGAAAATAATCTTCGCCAGCATTGCTCCAAATCAGCTCAACCATCGCAGGGTTAGTACCAATATCGTCTAAACCTTGCCGTGCTAATTGTTGTTTTTCTTCGATGATTTCTTGTTTGTCTAAGCTGTTTTCTAAGCCGCGATGCAGAGCGCGTTTCGTTTCGTTGTATAGATTTTGCATTAACGAGGCGCGCCATGAATTCCAAAGGCTTGGATTGGTGCCGCTAATATCCGCGACGGTTAGCACAAATAAATAATCGAGGCGCTGAGTATTACTGACCATGATGGCGAATTGACGAATCACTTCGGGATCGGTAAGGTCTTTTTTTTGCGCAGTTTGTGACATGAGCAAATGTTGCTGCACTAGCCAACTCACTAGTTGACTATCACGCGGGTTATAACCGTGTTGTAGGCAAAATTCCAAGGCATCAGCCGCACCTAAAGTAGAGTGATCACCGCCACGCCCCTTGCCAATATCATGGAATAAACAAGCCAGATACAGTAAATCTTTTTTCTCAATAAATTTGGCAACTTGGCTAGCCAATTCCAATAAGCCTGTTGCCTCTGAATAGACCAGTTTGCGGGCGTTTTTTAACACTTGCAAAGTATGCGCATCAACAGTGTAAATATGAAATAAGTCATGCTGCATTTGTCCAATAATTTCACCAAAGGCAGGAATGTATTGGCCTAAAATGCCGTAGCGCCGCATCAGATTAAGACGGCTAGCCACGCCATAGGGTGAGCGTAATAGCTCGATAAACAGCCTTTTATTTTCGCTATCTTGCCGAAATGCGTCATCAATCAAATAGCTGCATTCGCGTAGTTGGCGAATGGTGTTGGCGCGTACGCCAATAATCTGTTTGTGTTTGGCCATCAACACAAAAATTTCTAATAGAGCAGAAGGATATTCGATAAAAGTGCGTTCGTTATGCGTTTCAATTTGATTATTGCGCAAGCGAAAACGCGGATTCAAATCAACCAAAGTTTCTGTAGCATCAGAACGCACGATATTTTCTTCAAACAACTGCATGATTAAATCGTTGAGCTGACCCAGTGTTTGCGCCCAGCGATAATAATCTTTCATCAACTGTTCGGTGATTGAAATACTTTGCTGTTGGTAAGAGAAATAGTTCGCGATTTTTTCTTGCTGTTCAAAGGATAAACGGTTTTCATCGCGGCGGTAGAGCATGTGCAGGGCAAAACGGATTTTCATTAAGAAATTTTGACCATTGCGCATAATGTCATACTCTTGCGCAGTCAAAAAACCTTGTTCAACCAAATCAGCCATGCGCTCTAGGGCAAAATGGCGTTTGGCAATCCAACCAATCATTTGTATGTCGCGCAAGCCGCCCGGCGAGGATTTAATATTCGGTTCTAAACGGTATTCATTATTGCTGTACTTACGATGACGCGCGATTTGCTCATCACGTTTGGCGGCAAAAAATAGCGGGCTAGGCCATAAGTCATGGCTTTTCACCACTTGCTTTAATTGCTGGTAAAGCGGCTGGTCGCCGCTGATGAGACGCGATTCTAATAAGTTGGTCATCACAGTAATATCAAGCCTTGCTTGCTCAATACATTCCGTTAGCGTGCGCACGCTATGACCGATTTTTAGTCCAGTGTCCCAAAGTGTGGTGATGAACTGCTCTAATGCTGCTTGTTGATCGATTAATGCGGTTTCGTCAGCCAGTAATAGAAGGTCGATATCGGAATAGGGTAATAATTCCTGTCGGCCATAGCCGCCGACTGCAATCAGGCTTAGATTATTTGCTTGCGGGAAAAAATAGCGAAAACTGTATTGCAGAATGTCATCTATCAGTTGCGAGCGTTGCTGTAGCAATAATTCAACGGCTACCTGGGCTTCAAACTGTTCAAACAAACGAGCCGTTTCGCTACTGAGAACCGTCTGAATGTGTTGTAGCAGCGCTTTATTGTCTTGCGGTTGAGGTAAAACAGAAAAGCGGCTGCTCGGCATGGTTATTTTCCTTGGTAATACTTTTCGTTTTTACGCGCGGTAAATACTTCAACGCCTGTTTCTGTCACGCCTAAGGTGTGTTCCCACTGCGCGGAGGCACGGCGATCTTTGGTGGTCACAGTCCAGCCGTCTTTATTATTGAGCTTGGTATGTCTTGCGCCCAAATTAATCATCGGCTCAATGGTAAATGTCATACCAGCTTTTAGTTCTAAACCCGTACCCGCGCGACCATAATGTAAGACTTGCGGTTCTTCATGGAATACCGCGCCAATACCGTGGCCGCAATATTCACGCACCACGCTGTAATGGTGGCTTTCGGCCAATTTTTGGATATGCGCGCCAATATCACCCAAGCGCACGCCAGGTTTTACCATGTCAATTGCTTCATACAAACATTGCTGAGTGATATCGACTAATTTCTCATGGTGCGGCAGCGGTTTGCCAACATGAAACATCATGCTGGTATCGCCATGGTAGCCGTCTTTAATCACGGTAATATCAAGGTTAATAATATCGCCGTCTTTTAAGATTTTGTTGTCAGCGGGAATGCCATGGCAAACCACTTCATTGACCGAGGTACAAATCGACTTGGGAAAAGCGTTCGGATCTTTCGGGTCGTAGCTTGGATAAAAAAGCGGTGCGGGAATGGCTTTTTGCACGTTGACGATATAGTCGTGGCAAATGCGGTCAAGCTCGGCCGTGCTAACGCCAACTTGCACATGCGGCGCAATCATCTCTAAAACTTCTGCGGCAAGGCGGCCTGCAACACGCATTTTTTCAAATTCTTCGGGGGTTTTTATTGTCACTGCCATTTCTATCAACCAATGCTAAAACGAAAGTATTGTAAACCATTGTGTTCCAAGGTGGAATGAAGCATAGTTGATGTTATTTTTTGTGCATTAATCCATGTGTTTTTTGAGGTTGTTATGAGTACACGAATTGAATCAGATAGTATGGGGCAATTAGAGGTTCCTGCGGACGCATTATACGGCGCACAGACCCAACGCGCGGTGAATAATTTTCCGATTAGCGGCTTAGTGATGCCTAAGGCTTTTATTGTCGCCTTGCTAAAAATTAAGCTGGCTGCGGCAAAAGCTAACAAAGATTTGGGCGTAATTTCGGCTGATATTGCCGATGCGATTGTTAAAGCAGCACAGCAATTATTAGCAGATAAGGACGTGTTAAAGCATTTCCCGATTGATGTGTTCCAAACGGGTTCTGGCACTAGCAGCAACATGAACGCTAACGAGGTGTTAGCGAACTTAGCAACTCAATTAACGGGTGTAAAAGTGAGCGCCAATGACCATGTTAATGCCTGCCAAAGCAGTAATGATGTGATTCCAAGCGCAATTCATGTCAGCTCAGTGTTGCTTTTACAACATCAATTATTGCCAAGCCTTGCCCATTTACAAAAAACCATTGAAGAAAAAGCGGTAGCGGTGGACGGCTATGTAACCAATGGTCGCACTCACTTAATGGACGCTATGCCAGTGCGTATGAGTCAATCACTATTAGCTTGGGCAGATCAAATTAAAAACAACTATAGTGCTTTGCAACATGCGCAAGCAGACTTGCAAGCCTTGCCACAGGGTGGTACCGCAGTAGGTACGGGGGTTAACGCCGTTGCGGGCTTTCCTGCAAAATTTAACCAGCATTTAACCGAATTGACCGGTATTACCTTTAAACCTGCGGCAAACTTTTTTAGTCATATCAGTGCGCAAGATCGCGCGGTGGCTTTATCAGGGCAATTAAAAACGGTTGCGGTTTCTTTGATGAAAATTGCCAACGATTTGCGTTGGATGAACTCAGGTCCATTGGCGGGGATTGCAGAAATTGAGCTAGAGGCGTTACAGCCTGGTTCGTCAATTATGCCGGGTAAAGTTAACCCCGTTATCCCTGAAGCTGTGACCATGGTAGCAGCGCAAGTGATAGGCAATGACGCGGCAATTACTGTGGGCGGTCAATCGGGGAACTTTGAGCTAAACGTAATGTTGCCGATGATTGCGCATAATATTATTGAGAGCCTTGAATGCTTGAGTAATGTTTCCGTGTTGTTGGCGGATAAAGCTATTAAAAGCTTTAAAGTGAATGAACAAAATATTCAGCAATCCTTAGCTAAAAACCCGATTTTAGTCACGGCATTAAATCCAATTATTGGTTATTTAAAGGCCGCTGAAATTGCTAAGCAGGCGTATCGCGAAAATCGCCCTATTATTGATGTGGCTAAAGAAAACACCGATTTAAGCTATGAACAATTACAGGAATTGCTCGACCCTAAAAAATTGACTTTTGGCAGCCATTAAATATGATGGTTAGGTTTTTAAATCATCGGACGATGAAAATTTAGCATTTTGCTAATGCATTGAAATATAAGCTAAAAATTTATTTCGTGCAGGGCTTTGCGCAATAATTCAATTCATAAAATCAACATCTGGCTACAGGGAAGTACTGTTTTAGTAACAGCGGTGTAAATTATTGTGCAAAATTACTGTTATTTCATATTGGGTAGGCATTATCAATGAGTGAACAAATTCATGTAGTGTACGGCACTGAATCAGGTAATTCAGAAAAAGTGGCAACGGTTGCTGCAACCGCATTAAAAGCGCTAGGTTATGAAACGGAATTAACCGATATTGGGCAACTTGAACTAGACGATTTCAAAGAAATCAGTAACTTATTTCTTGTTATTAGCACCAACGGCGATGGTGAAATGCCAGTTACCGCGGAATTGATTTGGGAAGAAGCCGAAGCTAAGCAGCTAGAAGGCTTATCGAAATTAAAATACGCGGTCATGGCGCTGGGCGATAGCTCTTATGACTATTTTTGCCAAGCAGGTTTGGATTGGAACGAATACTTTGAAAAATGTGGCGCGCAGCGCATTGCTGAAATGGGCGAGGCAGATACTGACTTTATGCCCGCAAGTATTGCATGGTTTACCGAAACACTAGCAGAGTTTACTGGCAAAGACGAAGCTGAAGTAAAAACTGCTTTGGATAACGCTTTATCTGGCGCAAGCAGTGCTAGCGATCAAGATGGTTGGTCAGAAGACAATCCATGGCAAGCAGAGATTATCGAAAAACGTAATCTATGCGGCGCAGGATCTAGCAAAATGGTGCGTCACTATTCGTTAAACCTCAAAGGCTCTGGTATTACTTATAAACCAGGCGATTGTATTGAGGTGATGCCGCATAACGAACAAGTTTTGATTGACGGCTTGATTGATATTATGGGCTGGGCAGGTGACGAGCAGGTGACCGTTGAAGGCAAGTCCATGACAATCCGCACTGCTTTAGAACAGCATTTGGAATTACGCCAGCCGACGTTGAAACTCTTGAAAGTTTTATCGCAGCATCCAGGTGCGGTTGAATTGAAAAAAATCATTAACGCACCGAAAAAAGAAGCAAAAGCGGCCTTGGAAAACTTCACCTACGGGCATGATGTATTGAGCTTGGTGCAAGAATACAGCCGCCCACCGGTGCAGAAGTCTGACTTTAAATCGAAGATTAAGGCGATGTTTGGCAAGCCTGAATTTTTCCCACGCTTTGATGCCAAGGTATTCATCAATTACCTAAAAACTGTGCAGCCACGTGCTTATTCTATTGCATCAAGTTGCGCAGCGAATCCTGATGAAGTGCATTTGACTATTGCTGACGTCACTTATGAGCGTAAAGGGCGTAAGCATAACGGTGCGTGCTCAGTTTATTTGGGTGAGCGCGTTAAGCAAGGCGATAAAGTGGCTTGTTGGTTGCGCTCTAACAAAAACTTTGCTGTGCCGCAAGACGATAATCGCCCTATGATTATGGTTGGTCCTGGCACGGGTATTGCGCCTTTTATTGGTTTCCTGCAAGAGCGTGAGCATCGTAAAGCGACAGGTAAAAACTGGTTATTCTTTGGCGATAGAGAATCGGCTAATGATTTCTTATACCGCGAAGAGCTAGAAGCGTGGGAAAAAAGCGGCGTGTTGAATCGCTTGTCAACTGCATTCTCGCGTGACCAAAAAGAAAAAATCTATGTACAGCACAAAATGAAAGAAGCTGGCAAAGAGCTTTATGAATGGTTAGAGCAGGGCGCAGCGTTCTATATTTGCGGTGATGCGAAGCACATGGCAAAAGACGTAGAAGACACGCTAATCGCGATTATTCAAGAATTTGGTGGTAAATCAGCGGAAGAAGCGCGCCAATATTTGAAAGCGATGCAGAAAGAGAAACGTTATTTAAAAGACGTTTACTAAGAAAAGAACCGGGCAAGTCCCGGTTTTTTTATACGCGCTATTCTTATAGCAAAGCGACAATTTCCGCTTCTAGCTTTTCTGGTGTCGTTACAGGCGCAAAGCGTTCAACGGTTTTACCATCACGGCTTACCAGAAACTTAGTGAAGTTCCATTTAACGTTTTCGCTGCCTAACAGCCCTTTGGCTTGCTGCTTTAAAAATTGATAAAGCGGATGAGCATTGTCACCATTAACATCAATTTTGCTAAACATCGGAAAACTCACATCATACGTGGTGGAGCAAAAAGATTGAATTTCTTGTTCATCGCCTGGTTCTTGCTTGCCGAACTGGTTGCAAGGAAAACCTAAAATCACTAAGCCTTGCGCTTGGTGCTTTTTATAAAGCGCTTCTAAACCTTGGTATTGTGGGGTAAAGCCGCATTTGCTAGCGGTGTTTACGATCAGCAAAACCTTGCCTTGAAAATCGGCTAAAGATTGTTGTTGACCGTCGATGGTTTTTACATTGAAAGCATAAATATCTGACATAATTTTACCTGTTATTTTCGTTTTTTCTTTTTGCTATACATTCTTGGCGCTTTTGGGTCGGGGCGAGTGCGAAACCGCTCATGCACCCATAAATACTGCTCGGGATTTTTGGCGATAACCTTTGCTAACGCCTGATTATAAAGCGTAGCATTGTGCTCATTATCATCGCCAAAGTCATCATTAAAGGGATCCAAAACCTCACCAATAAAATAAGGTTTGCCATTTTTGAAAATACGGTAGTGATTGTAAAACAGGGGGCGCGCACCTGTCATTTTACAAATACGCCCTAAATTTGCAGGCGTTGCGGCTAGTTCATGAAAGAAAGGCACAAACACCGAACCATCGCGGCCAAAGTCTTGGTCGGAAGCGAGCCAAACCACGCTACCCGCTTTTAAATTGCGCAATATGAGGCGCATATCGTATTTTTCGATGACGTTTTTAAAGCTTTTCTGCCGTTGCT
>CAZMQC010000013.1:0-8201 GCA_964568295.1 uncultured Spongiibacteraceae bacterium
ATGCTGCATACCTCTTATTTTCGTGTATATGCAAGCTCGGATATGTACGGTGTTGAGTTGGGCGGGGCACTTAAAAACTGCTATGCCATTATGTGTGGTATGGCGGCGGCTTTAGGCAGTGGGCAAAATACGATTGGCATGTTATTGACGCGCAGCCTTGCGGAGATGAGTCGGTTTGCCGTTCAGTTGGGTGCAGACCCTATGACTTTCTTAGGTTTGGCGGGTGTGGGCGATTTAATTGTAACCTGTATGTCACCGCTCAGTCGCAACTACAAGGTCGGTTATGCGCTTGGGCAGGGTGAGCCGTTAGATAAGATTATTAATGAGCTAGGGCAAGTTGCTGAGGGTGTTAAAACTTTGCAGCTTGTGCGTGAGAAAGCGAAACAACTAAATATTTATATGCCATTAGTCAGTGCAATGTATGAAATATTGCATGAAGGTAAAAATATTGCGGAAGCGGTGGGGCAATTAATGTCCGCTGAACAAAATACCGATGTCGAATTTGCTATGAAAGCAGATGTTGAGCGGATTTAATTTAAATTGATTAAGTAGTAAATAATCTATGAGAAAAATCGTTACACCGTTGATGTGTTGGTGGGTGGCTTTAGTGCAACGCAATGCTTGGACGGTTTTATTGAGTCTACTTGCCCTAGTGTTAGTGTCTGCTGTTTATGTGTTTAATAACTTTGCGATTGATTCGGACTTAGACAAGTTAGTTAAGCAGACTGAACGCAATCAATGGCACAAAAATAACCAAGTCTATCGTAAGACCTTTCCAAGTTATCATCGTAATGCGGTAGTTGTAGTGTCAGGTGCTTCCGCCGAAGCGACTTATTCAACTGCAGAAAAATTGTATTTTGCCTTGCAAGAAAGTAAAAATGAGCAAGGACAGCCGTTATTTGATGATGTTTTTGCGCCCATTTTTGATGAATTTATTACCGATCGCGTTTTTTATAATATTCCGACCGAAGGTGTGAAAATTCTTTCTGAAAAAGTTAGCGAATCGATAGCGTACTTAGAACCGATTTATCATCAGCCCGGCATTGTAAGTCTATTAGGCTATTTGCAATTTCAGCATAAACAAGCGGCTGAAATGGGGGTGCTGATGCCTGAAATTGCCGCGCAAATGCAGGCGTTTGACCAATCACTCACTCAGTTAATTGCAGGTGGCGATCAAAGTTTAAATCTAGTGCCTAAGCTTATGCCGCCTGATACTGATGGAACACATTTTCAACTGATTACAGTTAAACGCGAGCCGCAGTTTTCTGAAGAGTTACCCAATAAAGCGATTATTGATGATATTCGTAGCATTATTGCCAGTATTGATAAAGCTGATGGCGTAACGGTCCGTATTACTGGTGAAACCGCCATGATGAATGACGAAATTACGGAGAGTTTGGCAGGTATGAGTACTGCTGGACAAATTTCGGTGGTGCTTATTTTCATTATTCTGTGGCTAGGTATTCGTACTAAGCGCATCATTACTGGCGTATTTATGATGCTGTTTGCTGGTACGCTATTTTCCATGGTGTTTACTCTACTGGTTTTCAAAGAATTCAATACTTTGTCGCTGGTATTTGTGGTTATGCTGTTTGGCCTGGGCATTGATTTTGCTGTGCATTTTGCCTTGCGGGTTATGGAGGAAATGGGGCAGGGCGCGGATGTTTATCAATCGGGTATGGTGGCCACTCAGGAAACTGGTGTGGCACTTGGGCTTTGTGCAATGACGACCGTAATCGCTTTTACCTCATTTATTCCCACTGATTACCGTGGTATGGCGGAGCTCGGTATTATTTCTGCGTTCGGCATGATTATGGCCTATGTGTTGAGTCTTACTTTTATACCCGCGTGGTTTATTGTGGCAAAAGTGAAGCCTATGCAAGTGAAAGAGCGTCAGTTACCCGCCGCAATCATGAATTTCCAATATCCTTCCAAGTCGATTTTGGTGATAACAGCCGTTTTATTAGTGCTGACCACTTGGTATATCAGCGATACGCGCTTTAACTATAATTTGCTGTCGATGCGCAATCCTGATACAGAAGCAGTGATAGCGTTGCGCCATTTGCAAGATAACCACCTTGTTAACTCATATGCGGTTGCAACCTTAGTTAAAAAAGATACGGATTTAGCTGCATTAAAACAGCGTTTATTAGCATTGCCTACGGTTGCAGCAGTGGAGTTACCAGAAGAGCACTTACCGCCCTTCCAACAAGCAAAATATCAATACTTGCAGCCTGTTGCGAAAGAGTTGGATGCGTTGGGTGATGTAGGCGATGCAGCGTCGATTGATGAAGTGGCTATCCAGCAAACCATTGATAGTTTTATTGCGCAACTACAAGCAACGTTGGATGAGTTTATTGATGAAGATGCCGCTCTGATTGAGCACATGATTGGCAATTTGCAACAGCTCAAGCTGCACCAGCAAGCGTGGGCTGTATTACAACAACTTATTGCCGAAGGAATTGCCAGTGATATTCAACAACTCAGAACTTGGTTTTCAGCAACGCCTTTCGGCTTAGAGGATTTGCCCGCTAATATTCGTCAGCGTTTAGTGAGTGATGATGGTTATTATTTGGTGCAAATTATTCCAAATATTGACATGCGCGATACCGATGAAAACCGTCGTTTTATTGAAGAGTTAATGACGGTACAACCTAATGTTTCGGGTGTGGCGGTGCATGAATGGGGCGTAGGGCAGGTGATGGTGCGTGCTTTTACCACGGCTACTATCCTATCGGTGTCGTTTATTTTCTTAATTATTGCGATTACCTTTAGAAGCTTTGGTCCCGCGCTAATGATTTTGGTGCCGATGGCGTTGGTGATTACTTCAACCTTGTCGATTGCCAAAATGATTGGCATGAGTCTCAATATGGCGAACATTCTGGTAGTACCGCTAATTTTTGGTTTGGGTGTGGATACCGGTATTCACGTGGTTAACCGTTATTATTTGGCAGAAGATTGGCGTCATACATTTTTCTCCAGCACCGGAAGAGCGGTGTTGCTCAGCGCGTTCACCACCATTGGCACCTTCGTGGCAATTGGTTTTAGTCAGCATAAAGGCGCAGCCTCAATCGGTATTCTGTTGTCGATAGCCTTATCGTTATTGATCATTATTACCTTTGCCGTGTTACCTGCTCTACTGATGCTGTTTGATAGAAAAAAGCCGCATGAACAACGCTGAGGCGATATAAAGCAGCGATTGGCGCTTGAACGGTTAGGTGGAGTTAGATGTTGGTATGGCTGAGTATATTGAGCAAAGCTGTAATATTCGTGACGTGCGCATTGCTTATAAACTTTGGCGTGCCGATAAGCCTAAGAAAATTTTAGCCTTGCACGGCTGGCTAGATAATGCCGCTAGCTTTGATTATTTAGCTGAAATACTGACAGATTATTGCGTGGTTGCGGTGGACTTTGCAGGACAGGGTTTAAGTGATGCAAGGCCTGCAAGCGCAAGTTATCATCTTTGGGATGATGTGCTAGATATGCGGCTTTTGCTGCAACAACTGGATTGGCAACACTTTGTGCTAATGGGGCATTCGCGCGGGGCAATGGTAGCGACCATGCTGGCAGCGAGTGGCTTAGCTGAGCAAGTTGAACGTTTGGTGTTGTTGGATGCAGTAATGCCCATTCCGGTTGCTAATGAGCAAGCGCCTGAGCAACTGACGCGTTATTTACAAAATCATTTGCAGCTAAAACCAACGCATTATTTTAATCACCGTGAAGATGCGATTAAACTACGCGCTAAAGCCTCCAACTTTTCCATAACGCAAGCGGAAGTCTTAGCAACTCGACAATTAAGGCATAATCAAAAAGGTTGGTATTGGGCGATTGATGAGCGTTTAAAAGCAGCTTCCGCTGTCAAACTCAATCAAGCGCAAAATATTGCTTTTTTACAAGCGTTAACCTGTCCTGTGGATATTTTTATTGCGAGTGAGGGGATGGGACGTTTGCCTATTATGCAGGAAACACAGCAGCAGTTTCCCAACTTTCATTGGCATACTATCAGCGCCGCGCATCATTTTCACATGACCGAAGCGGCTTGGGAGATTAAACAACAATGTTTCGTTTAAGTTTTTTATTGTTACTGATTTGCACGTTTGATGCGTTTGCCTTGCAGTTGGATTTGCCAGAGCATGCCGAACGCTTAGATAAAATTCAAGCGCAACAAGGATTGCACCGTTTAGCGTTGGGACGTGCGCGTGAAGTCAATAGTCGTTGGCAGTTTGAGCAAGAGCAATTTGTCAAAGGAGAGCAAACAGCGATTACCTGGCAGTTGGATAATGCGGTTAATTACCAAAGTACTGTGCGATTTTTTGCAGATTGGGTAGCGCAAACAGATGCAGAAGTGGTTTATCAATGCCAAGGACGTAGCTGCGGAGCTAGTAATATTTGGGCTAATAATTATTTCTTTGATTGGCGCTTATATGGTCCTGACGACAAGCAGTATTTTTGGTTGCTTCGGCAGGGCAATGAATATTTTATGCTGTATTTAATTGAGCGTGGCAATCGTAAGGTGTATTTGCGTGAACAGAAAATTATTACAGAGCAAAACCTTACTGCAAAAGACAACCTGATACTGGGCAAGCAATGTCAAACGGATGAAATTGTGCAGCTAGATCAACAAGCGCATTGGTTACTGATCGTCAGTGTAGTGAATGATCAAACTCAGCAGCAATCGCGCAAGTTGGCGGAGCAATGTTTGACTAGGATTAAGCAGGCAGAACCTAAGTTGCATATTGATGTTCTGGCATTAGGGCAATGGAATAGGCATTGGCAAAAAGTGCAGGAAAATTATTTAGAGCTGATAAGGACAGCCAAATAAGAATTTCGCGTAAATTGCTGAATGACAACAATTTACACGAAATTGAATAGAGCGATTTAATCGCGCACTAAAGCTAAAAACTCATTGCGCGTACTGGCATGGTCGCGGAAGCTGCCCAACATAGCTGACGTGCGCATTTCGGAATTTTGTTTTTCCACTCCGCGCATCATCATACACATGTGTTTTGCCGTAATAATCACACCTACACCTTTGGCGCCAGTAATCTCTTGAATAGTTTCAGCAATCTGGCGAGTCAAGTTTTCTTGGATTTGTAAACGACGCGCGTACATATCAACGATGCGAGCCACTTTTGATAAGCCCAATACTTTGCCAGTAGGAATATACGCTACATGCGCTTTGCCGATGAACGGTAGCAAATGGTGCTCGCATAAAGAGTACAACTCAATATCTTTGACAACCACCATCTCATCGCAGTCAGACGGGAAAAGTGCGCCATTAACAATTTCATCAACCGTTTGATTGTAGCCACGATTAAGGAACTGGAAGGCTTTGGCGGCACGTTCTGGCGTGTCTTTTAAACCAGGGCGTTCTAAGTCTTCGCCGATGCCGCGAATAATGTTGGAATATGCGTCTTTTAAAGGCATGTTTACGTCTCGATTAAATTTTTTGGGATTCTAACAAAAGCCATCACTAAAGGTAAGAAAATAAAAGTTTAGTTGCCCTGAGCAATAATGTCAGTCGAGCTTATCATTTTTACCATTTTTTTCTTGTGTTAATCAGATACAATCAACCGTAATATTCAACCAATAACAAATAAGGGATGCTTATGTCCATTGCAAAAATTAACCCATTGTTTTCTGCGCACACTTATACCTTTGCAGGTAAAGATGTACCTTGGCTATTGAAAAAATGGAATGACAAAACACCCGATAAAACCTTTTTGATTTGGGAGCCGCGTGAAGGGGAAAGCAAGCAATGGACGTATAGCCAGTTTTGGTTGGCGATGAACCAAGTGGCGAATGGTTTAATCGCTAATGGTGTGAAAAAAGGCGATAAAGTATTGATTCATGCGGAAAACTGCCCTGAAATGATGATTGCGTGGTACGCCTCTGCGATTGTTGGTTCGGTTGCGGTAACCACTAATACCCGTTGTATTGGTGATGAACTCACGTATTTTGCTGAGCACTCTGAAGCGGTTTTATGTATTACCCAGCCTAAATTTATTGCTGAATTGGCCGCGAATGCTAAATCGATCAAAACGTTTGTGGTGATTGAAGACAACTCTGGTGAAGCACCAAGCGCTGAAGAAGCCAAAGCGGCATCGGCTTATAAAAGTTTTGCCTCATTAAGCGAACACGGCGACGAAGCGCCTATTCGTCCTGCTGAGCCCATGTTGCCGGTTGGTATTCAATATACCTCAGGCACTACCTCGCGTCCGAAAGCAGTGGTACATACCCATGCTAACGCACTTTGGGGTGGCATGATGGGTAGTGAAAATTTAGGCATTGATAGCAGCGATACTTACTTGTGCTTCTTGCCTTGCTTCCACGTTAATGCGCAAAGCTGGACGTTCTGGACCATGACATGGGCAGGCGGCAGCATCGTTTTGCAACCGAAATTCTCATCAAGCAAGTTCTGGGAAGTGTCGATGAAGCACCAATGTACCCGTGCTTCGATGATTCCTTTCTGCTTTAAAGCGATTGGCGCGCAAGCTGTGCCAGAGCATCACTATAAAAGCTGGTCAACCGGCGTTAAATTGCCCATGGTGGAAGCGCACTGGAAAGTACGCACCTTTGCTACTTGGGGTATGACCGAAACCGTTACCCACGCAACCCGTTCTAACTTGGCGCACGATTGCCCAGATATGAATATCGGTATGCCAACACCGGGTTATGAATTTGCCATTATTAATCCTGAAACGGGCGAATATTGCGAAATCGGTGAAAACGGCGACTTATATATTCGTGGCGTGCGCGGTATCCATATTTTCTTGGAATACTACAAAAACCCAGAAGCGATGGAAAAATCATTCGACAAAGATGGGTGGTTTGCAACCGGTGACCAAATCCGCTTAGGCGAAGATGGCTATTTGTACTTTGCTGACCGCGATAAAGACGTATTAAAAGTCGGCGGCGAAAACGTTTCAGCGCGCCAAGTAGAAGAAGCGATTAATGCGGCTGCGCCTTATATGTTTGCCGAAGTTGCGGTAGTTGCGCAAAAACATGATATGTTGGACGAAATCCCTGTGGTGTTCGCCATGAAAGGTGCGTTCTGCGATAAAACCGAAGACGAGTTACGTAAAATCGTATTTGATTATTGCGAAGCTAACTTGGCAGATTTTAAACGCCCACGTAAAATCTACTTTGTTGAAGACATGCCGCGTGCTACGCTAGAAAAGGTGGCTAAAAACAAATTGCGTGAAATGGCAGACGAATTGGCTGATCAAGAAAAAGCGCAAGGCTAAATCGTTATTAAGTGAGAAGCCGGGCAGTTGTCCGGCTTTTTTGTTTGGGAATACTAAAGAGAGTGTTATGAGTCGTTTTAAGCAATATATTGATAATAAAAGCAAAGACCTTTTTCGCCGTATTGATGGCGATAGCAATATTGCCAACGTGACGGAGATAGACGAGGCGAGTGAAGTTAACCCAGAGCAAGCGGGTTTGCAGCAGTCGCAAGCTAATCAAATTTGGTCAGCGGTAGAGGCTTTATATCGTACAGGGATGCACCCAGGTGTGAGCTTTTGTTTGCGCAAGCAAGGTCAAATTATTTTTAACCGCGCGTTGGGTTATGCTAAAGGCGCGCAAGAAAGCGAAGGTATTGCGCCCGTTTTAATGAGTACCAAAACACCCGTTTGCCAATATTCGGCTTCTAAAGCAGTAATGGCGATGACCGTGCATAAATTAGCCGAAGAAGGCTATGTTAAATTGCTCGATCCCGTTTCACGCTACATTCCTGAGTTCGGCAAAAACGGCAAGGAAGATATTACTATTCATCAAATGTTGGGGCATCACGGCGGCTTCCCTAGTGTGGATAGCAGCGAAGGCGTTGGCTTGTTGGAGGATAGGGATAACATTCTTTCATTAATTTACGATGTGCAAGCTAAAAGCCCTGAAGGACGTGAGCAGGCTTACCATGCGATTAGTAGTGGTTTTGTTGCCGATGAGTTGATTCGTCGTACTACGGGCAAAACCATTGCTGAGTATTTAAAAGAAAAATTCAGTGATCCGATGGGCATGGAAAACTTCACTTTTGGTTTGCGTGCCGATCAGATGGATGGCGCGGCTAAAAACTATATAACTGGGATGCGCAATGGTAGATTAATTGAAAGCGTTTTGTCGAAGGTGTTTGGTGTTTCAATTGAAGAAGCGATTGAAGCAACGAATGCGCCTGAGTTTATGCAAGCGGTTGTTCCTTCTGC
>CAZMQC010000013.1:8301-15074 GCA_964568295.1 uncultured Spongiibacteraceae bacterium
CCGATTGTGGGTAATCATATTTTGGCTTTGCCAAAACTACTGCATACGATCAGTAAAGAGTGCTTGTAAATATTGCGGGCTTGCCCGCAATAGATTACCGTTTGTTTAGTTGAGTGCTTTTGGTGTATAAAGTACCTAGTCTATAAATCGGATTTTTTCATGCTAAATCGCCTGTCCATACGATACAAAATTGGTTTTATTGCGCTGATTGGCTTTCTGGGCTTTGCCGTTTACCAAACCGCGACTTACCGATTGTCGATTGATGTGCGTGATCAGTTGCAGTCCATCTTGACCCAAGATTTTGCTATTTTGAAGTTTGCTAACGGTATTCAAATTCAATTTGCGGAATTGGATAAAGGTTATCAAGCGTCATTGGCCGAAGCCGATGTGGATATGCTGCATGAAACTGATGCTAAGGCGATGCAGATGCATTTGCGTTTTGAGGTGTTGAAAACCAAATATGGTATTGATGACCCGCTGTTTAGTGAGCTGTTTCGTTTGTTCGAATCGTATTCACAGCTTACTTCTAGCCATACCGCAGCGGTTTTGGCGGATACGCTAACCTATGAGCGTACCTTGTCGGGCTATGCGCAGGTCAATTTGTTGCGTGAGCGTTATATGGATATGCAGCAGCGCTTTCTGGAAGAGCGCTATCAGCTATTTGAAAAACAATTGATTGAGATTGAAAAAGCCGAAGAAGCACTAGTTGGTTTTGGCTTGCTATTGGGTATTCTCCTGTCGTTAGCTTTAATTCTGGTGTCATTTATTATCAGTCGTCGTTTGGTTTTTGCCTTTAATAACGCGGTTAACGTGGCGGAAGAAATTGCCACGGGTAACTTAGAGCAAACCATTGAAATTACCTCTAAAGATGAAACGGGGCAGTTGTTACAATCCTTGTTAGCGATGCGTGATGCCTTGAAAAGGCAAAATGAAGAAAGCTATAACCGTGGCAAAATTCAAGCTTTCTTGGCGGGCTTAAACGAGCTAATGCGTGGCGATAGCAGCATTAACGATTTGTCCGCTACGATATTGAGCTACCTTGCTAAGCAGTTATTGGCGCAGCACGGCGTGTTGTATATTTTCGATGAGCATAAGCTTAAGCAAGTTGCTGAATACGCCAAGCCAATTAACAGTGGTGCGCCAGAAGTGTTTGCGTTGGGCGAAACCATGGTAGGACAAACAGCGCTGGACTTACAAGCGAGGATTATTGTTGATATTCCCGATAGCTATATGACCATCGGCTCAGGCATTGGCAGAGCTGCACCGCGCAGTATTATGTTAGTGCCGATTGTGTTTGAGGGGCAGCTCAAAGCAGTGATTGAAATCGCGGCATTTCATCGTTTTACCGAAGAAGATTTACAAATGCTGCAGCGTTGTAATGACTCAATCGCGATTGCGATTAACTCAGCACAGGCGCGTTTTGAAATCGCAGATATGTTGAAGAAAACGCAAGAGCAAGCGCATGAGTTACAGTTGCAGCGCCAGGAGTTGGCGTTATTTAACGAGCAGCTTGAAGAAAAAACGCAAGATTTGGATAGGCAGAAAAACGAGATTTTGGATAAAAACATAGCGCTTGAAGAGTCGCGTAAAGAATTGATTGAAAAGTCCGAGGCGTTAGAGCTTAGCGGTCGCTATAAGTCACAATTTTTATCAACCATGTCGCACGAGTTGCGTACTCCGCTCAACAGTATTTTAATCCTTTCAGAAGCCTTGGCGCAGAACCGTAAAAGCACATTAGATGCGCAGGATGTGCAACATGCCAAAGTGATTAATACCGCAGGTAGCGATTTATTGGCGCTCATCAATGATATTTTAGACCTATCCAAAGTAGAAGAAGGCAAAATGGAATTGCTGATTGAGCAGGTGGATGTGGCAACCTTGGCCAATAGTTTTACACAACATTTTGAGTTCCAAGCGAAAGAAAAACATTTACAGTTTCAAGTGCGCGTAGCGGACGATGCGCCAAAAACGTTTTTTACCGATAAATACCGACTTCAGCAAGTCATTAAAAACTTCATTTCGAATGCGATTAAGTTCACTGAAACGGGCGGTGTGTATATTGATTTTGAGCGCCCCAGTGCTAGATATTTAAAAGAGAATAAGCAGCTAAATGCGAGTAATAGTTTACTGATTAAAGTAAGCGATACAGGGATTGGCATTGATAAAAGTAAGCAAGAACAGGTATTTGAAGCATTTAAACAAGCTGATGGCACGACCAGTCGTAAATTTGGCGGAACTGGTTTAGGACTAACCATTTCGCGAGAGTTGGCAAAACTACTAGGTGGTGAGATTTATTTGCACAGTGAAGGCTTGGGTAAAGGCGCGGAGTTTGCCATTTTACTGCCAGTTGGTGATGTCAGCATGATTACACCGATGGCGGCAGAACCACAGTTAAGCATAAACCCAGCAACTGCGCAGTTAACAGGGCATGAGAAAATACTGGTGATTGAAGACAATCCAGTGTTCCAAGAAGTGCTTAAAACCGTGTTCTCACATGCTAAGTTAAATGTTGCGGTAGCTGGCGATGGTGCAACTGCCTTTGACTTGCTTGGCAAAGAGCAGTTTGATTGTTTGATTGTGGATTTAAACTTGCCTGACTACGACGGTTTGGATTTAATCAGCGAGGTAAGGCAAAATGCCCATTATCAAAGCGTGCCGATTATCGTCTTTACTGCTGAAGATGTTGATGCGCAAAGAAAAAAATCAATTTTACAGTATGCCAATCAGATAGCCACTAAAACCCCAAAAGCAGTGTTGGAAATCTCGCAATATGTGCAGCGCCTACTGCAAGCCAGTATCAAGGTGCATGAAACGGGCATGCTAGCGGGTAAAACGGTGCTGATTGTTGATGATGATGAACGCAATTTGTATTCAATTTCCAGTGTGCTGGAAAACGATGGCGTTAATATCTTATTGGCGCGCTCGGGGCGCGAGGCGCTAACCAGTATTGAGCAGAATGCACAAATTGATGTCGTATTATTGGATATTATGATGCCTGAGATGGACGGCTACGAAGTATTACAGTGCTTGCAAGAAAAACAGATTATTCCTAAATTGCCGGTGATTGCTCTGACCGCAAAAGCGATGCTAGGGGATAAAGAGTTATGTATGGAAAAAGGCGCGAGTGCGTATCTTGCCAAGCCCGTTAAGCCGCAAGTGTTATTAGATACGATTGTTCAATTAATTGCTTAGTCGATGCGCTAAGCGTAGTAAGAGTTGTTATGGCAAATAAAGTTTTAAATGTATTGCAGTCGGCTAAACGCTTAGGGCAAACAAGCTTGGTAGTGAATAAAATGGCCTTGCGTTGGTTGGGGAATCGCCAGCAAAGTATGCCTGAGCTGATGCGCGATACTATGCAGGAGCTGGGTTCAACTTATATTAAATTAGGGCAACTGGTTGCCAGCTCGCCGACTATTTTTCCGCAAGAATACGTAGAAGCTTTTCAAACGTGTTTGGATAAAACCCCAGCAATTCCATTTGCTGAGATTGAGGCAATTTTACAAAAACAACTAGGTGCTAAACTAAAAACACGCTTTCAAGTGATAAATCCTATACCTCTTGGCTCAGCCTCCATTGCGCAAGTTCATGCTGCAACACTTTGGAATGGCGAAGAAGTGGTGTTGAAAGTACAGAAGCCGGGTGTGCGCGATATTCTTTCTACCGATTTTCAGTTTTTGCATCTTGCTACCCAAATGCTGGAAATGATTAACCCCAAAGCATGGAAATCATCGATTAAAGATATTGTTGAAGAAATCCGCAATGGCATGTTGGAAGAATGCGACTTTTATAAAGAAGCCGACAACATCGAAGAATTCGATCGTTTCTTGCAGCAAGCCAATATTAACCATGTCACTGTACCTAAAGTGTATCGAGAACTTTCTACCGATAAAGTATTGGTGATGGAACGCTTTTATGGTGTGCCGCTCAGCGATATTGATGGGGTAAGAAAAATTAGCCCCGATCCCGAGCTGGCGTTGGTGCAAGCGCTCAATACCTGGTTTATGAGCTTAAAAGAATGCCAGATTTATCACGCCGATTTACATGCTGGCAACGTTATGATGCTCAACGACGGGCGTATCGGTTTTATTGACTTTGGTATTGTAGGGCGATTGTCGCCCCGCACATGGGAAGGGCTTACGTCGTTGGCGGTTTGTGTTCCTGCAGAAGACTTTGATGGTTTAGCTTTGGCGCTAAGTAAAATTGGCGCGACTAAGGAAGTGCTGGATTTAAAATTATTCGCCCAAGACTTGCAAAAGCTTTGGCAGAAAATTGCTGGCGATGAAGTATTGGAGTCTAGCGAACCCGATGCCTTTTGGCAGGCTATCACAGTGGATTTTTCTGCCATTAGCGCAAGGCATGGCATTCGCTTTCCGCGCGAGTTCACCTTATTGATTAAGCAGTTTTTGTATTTTGACCGCTATATTCGCTTGCTTGCGCCAGAGGTCGATATGTTCGACAGTATGCGCATGGATATGATGATTGGCTAAAACTATTCGCCGCGATAAATACAGCCGCTAGTACAGGTCTCTTTTACTTCAATTTGGCTTAATAGCGGTAAGCTAGGTTTTAAGCGCTGCCAAATCCAACGAGCGAGGTTTTCACTGGTTGGATTCTCTAAACCTTCAATATCATTCAGTAAATAGTGATCAAGCTGCGCATGAATGGGCTTGTATGCTGCTTTTAAATCACCAAAGTCCATAATCCAACCGGTTTTCTCGCCAACAGGGCCAGAAATAGTAACGGTAATGTGAAATGTATGACCGTGTAGGCGTCCGCATTTGTGCCCCTCTGGAACATTGGGTAGAAAGTGCGCGGAATCAAAACTAAATTCTTTGTAGATTTGCATAATTAAAACGGCTGCAAGAAAAAACGCGAGTGTACGCCAAACCGTTTCTGAATACAAAAAAAGCGTGATTCGTCTAAATAATAAACGAAAACAAAATAATTATAAAAAAAGAGGTCTTTTTTATAAAAAGCATTTGACAGTATGGAAAAAATGCTTAGAATACGCAGCACTTCAAGGCCAGACGGGTGATTAGCTCAGCTGGTAGAGCAACGCCCTTACAAGGCGTGGGTCGGCGGTTCGAACCCGTCATCACCCACCAAACGGCTTTGATTTCACCGGTGCGGACCGGTAGTTCAGTTGGTTAGAATGCCGGCCTGTCACGCCGGAGGTCGCGGGTTCGAGCCCCGTCCGGTCCGCCACTTAAGATGTAAATATCCCTTATTATTCTTACTTATAAAATCCTTTCTTTAGTGCTAAAATTGCAAAAATTTTAATTCGCAGTTTAAGGCTTTATAACGTGAGTCAATTTCCCAGTATTCCTGGTTATACCATCCAACGTTTGCTTGGAAAGAATGCAACCGCAGCAGTGTTTTTGGCGACCCACGAAGATAGTGGTCAACATGTTGCGCTAAAAGTGCTTTGTCTTGACGTTGCGCAAGAAAAGTCGCAAGGCGAACGTTTTCTGCGCGAAGCTAAAATAGTCGCACGTTTAAAACATCCGCATATTGTTGCTGTGAATGATATTGGTCATGCAGGTAATTGCTATTATCTGGTGATGGAGTATTTGCCGGGCGCAAGCTTATCTGAGCAAATCAAACAAGGGCTAAAAGCAGGGCAAATTCTGCGTATAGCCAAACAAATTGCCAGCGCTTTAGACGCTGCCCATCAGCAAGCCTACATTCATCGTGATGTTGCGCCCGATAATATTTTATTTCGTGCCGACGGTTCTGCGGTATTAACCGACTTTGGTATTGCTAAGCCCATTCAAGAGCTGCAAGTGAGTGCGGAACGCACACGTTATTCTAATCCTGAAAAAATTCGCGGTGAAGCAGTTGGGGCAAGCAGTGACTGGTATTCGTTTGGTATTGTTTTATATGAGATGCTAACAGGCGCAGTGCCTTTTAATGGCGCAGATAGCGCAACCTTGGAAAAGCAGCATTTGCATGATGCAATACCTCGCTTGACTGGCGCAAAAGTAGTTTTTCAGCGCTTGATTGATGGTTTGTTGGCAAAAAATAAAGCCGATCGTATTCAAGAAGGTAAGCAAGTGCTTGAGGCGCTTGAAGTTATTCATGCAGCGCTGCGTCGTAGTACTTCAGGTACTTCAAGTGCGACCAAGCCAGCGGCGAAACCACCTGCGGAGATTTTAACTGCGCAGCAAGCGGCTTTGCCAGAAAAAACAATAGTGGAAGACGATGCGATTCGTGCTGACAGTAGCGACCGCCCAGTGGTTGCGCCGCCCAGTGAGTCGTCAGATAAAAAACAAACACCGATGTTTGCAATGGCAATAGTGGTATTGCTGTTATTGTTTTTGGCAGGTGTGTTCTTTGCGCCGCAAATTGCGCCAAAAAGCCCGTTAATGACTTTGCATGTCTTGGTTAAAGAGCAAATCTCTCCAACGCCTAAGGTCGATTTAAAACAGGAGAAAATCGAACATTGGTTATCTATGGCGGAGCAAGCGATGCAAATTCAGCATTATGTGCAGCCTCTATCAGGTAGCGCGTTAGAAGCTTATCGTGAAGTGCTGGTGTTAGATGATTTGCATGATAAGGCCAAAGCGGGGTTAGAACATATCGCAGCGATTTTGATTAAGTCTGCTGAGGCAGAAATTGAGGCGCAAAACTTTGAGGTAGCTAATAACTTACTAAAACAAGCTAAAAGCGTTTCTAGCCATGCGGTGGGATTGCTTAGCACCGAAACGTTATTACGACGCAAGCAACAAGAAGCACAAGATGCCGCCAATCAACGCTTGATTGAGCAACAGCGC
>CAZMQC010000013.1:15174-16246 GCA_964568295.1 uncultured Spongiibacteraceae bacterium
TGCGTTGACTCAAACGAGTGAACTAATTTTTTATTTCCATAGTCTATAGAGCACGCTTCACAGCTAAAAGGTTTAGCTGTGCAGCACGTTTTCTTATTTGAATAATGAATTAGAGGGCAATTATGCGATATTTATTTCGTACTGTTTTTTTATGTTGCAGTTTGTTAGCTATTTCTGCGCAAGCCGCGCTTCCTTTTAAAGATAGCCAAGGTCAAGCTGTGCCTAGCCTTGCGCCGATGCTGAAAAAAGCCACGCCAGCGGTGGTTAATATTTCGGTCAGCTCTACGCAAACCTATAGTAATCCCTTATTAAACGATCCATTTTTTCAATACTTTTTTGGCAATCGTGGTCAACAAATGCAACCGCAACAGCGCCGCAATAATAGCGCGGGCTCAGGGGTAATTATTGATAAGCAAAAAGGCCTAATTGTTACCAATCATCATGTGGTGAAAAATGCGGATGACATTACCGTTGGCTTATTGGATGGTCGCAGTTATCAAGCCAAATTGTTAGGCGTTGATCCAGCGGTTGATATTGCTTTGTTGCAAATTGAGGCAAAAGATTTAACTGATTTGCCGTTGGCGGATTCTACCCAAGTTGAAGTGGGAGATTTTGTTGTGGCGATTGGCAATCCGTTTAACTTAGGGCAAACCGTTACTACTGGGATTGTCAGTGCTTTAGGGCGTACTGGCTTGAATATGGAGCAGTATGAAAATTTTATTCAAACCGATGCTTCAATTAATCCCGGTAATTCGGGTGGTGCGCTAGTGAATTTAAAAGGCGAGTTGGTTGGCATTAATACCGCGATTATTTCGCCTGCAGGCGGTAATGTGGGTATTGGTTTTGCTATTCCTACACAGATGATGTTGGCGAGCAAGCAGCAACTTGAGCAATACGGCGAAGTCAGACGCGGACGTATTGGCGTGGTGATTCAGGAGCTTGATGCATCCTTGGCAAAAGCGTTTGGTTTTAATGCTCAGCAGCAAGGCGTTTTGATTAGCCAAGTGGTGGCAGGCTCGCCCGCAGAGAAAGCCGGTTTGCAATCAGAAGATTTAGTGATTGCCGTGAATGG
>CAZMQC010000013.1:16346-17767 GCA_964568295.1 uncultured Spongiibacteraceae bacterium
GTCAGTGGCATAGAGCGTAGCGCGGAGGCAAGCAGAACCGGTTTGCAGGTTAATGACGTGATTGTTGCTGCTAATCGTCAGAAAGTCGATTCCGTTGATAAGTTGGCAAAGATAATCGCAGCTAGCAAAGATGAAAACTTATTGCTGCAAATTGTGCGTAATAATAGCTATCTGTTTTTGGTGGTGCGCTAACTAATACCCAATAAGAAAGGAGGCGCTTGCCTCCTTTGACTTCAGACAATACGGTGCAAGTTGGATAAACGCTTGTTGGTTTTCCGAGCAATACGGCAAATCAGCGCAACTTTACCGATTTTTTGGACAAGTTCCGCTTGGGTTAAGCGAATAACATCATCAAGCGCTGCTTGTCTTGCGTCACGGTCGGTAATCGCTAGCTTAATTTTGATCAGTTCGTGGTCGTCTAAGGCGCGTTGCAATTCATTGGCAACACCGTCGCTTAAACCATTTTCGCTAATGGTGACAATGGGGTTAAGTTTGTGACCGATAGTGCGTAATTGTTTGATTTTTTCGTGGTCGAAAGCCATAGTAGTCTGCCGTTTAAAAATTAGCGGCATTGTATAGCATTTATAACAAAAGGCGTAGCAGAAACGAATGAGCCGTTCGAAAAGTAGCCAGCGTTGGTTAGATGAACATTTTGATGATATGTACGTGAAACAAGCGCAAAAGCAGGGCTATCGCTCGCGTGCTTGTTTTAAGCTGATGGAAATCCACGAAAAAGACAAACTATTTAAGCCTGGTATGCTTGTGATTGACTTAGGCGCAGCACCAGGCAGTTGGTCGCAAGTGGCGGCCGAGCTGATGGGATCGTCAGGGCGCATTATTGCTTCTGATATTTTGCCAATGAATCCTTTGGCGGATGTTACCTTTATCCAAGGCGATTTTACCGATGAAACCGTGTTTGATGAAATTATGGCGGCAGTAAATAATTCGCCCGTTGACCTTGTAATGTCGGATATGGCCCCCAATATGAGTGGGATGAAAGATATTGATCAGCCACGTTCTATGTATTTAGTGGAATTGGCCGTTGATTTAGCCAAGCAAGTATTAGCGCCGGGTGGCGTGTTTTTGAGCAAGGTGTTTCAAGGCGAAGGGTTTGAAGCTTTGCAGCGTGATTTACGCGAGTGTTTTCAGCAAGTTATCATTCGCAAACCCGCCGCATCACGCTCGCGTTCTAGCGAAACCTATGTATTAGCCAAAGGTTTTAAAGGCTGATTCGAGACTTAAAAACAGTTATGATAAGCACATTATTTATTTGAGGATATAACATTGAGCGACATGATAAAAAACCTATTGCTGTGGTTGGTTATTGCGGCGGTACTTGTCTCAATTTTCAATAACTTTAGCCCTGAAAATAAAGATAGCTCAATGAATTACAGCCACTTTATAGAGGCGGTGCAGCAAGG
>CAZMQC010000014.1:0-7311 GCA_964568295.1 uncultured Spongiibacteraceae bacterium
GTGGCCAGTTTTAATATCGCGGTGAACAAGCGTGATCGCGATGGTTTTTATGAAAACAATTACAGCGCGACAGGTGTGGCAGATAGCTTTAAGCAGCTAGACTCAACGGCTGCAAGGTTTGCTGCTTTGTTTGATGTGGCCGATAACTTTGAAATCTACTATACGTTCGACATGAACGAAAAAGATAATACACCGCCTATGGGGCAGTTCGATTTAGCCAGTGCTAAACGCGATAATCGTGAGAACAGCACGGCCTTGGATGGTGTAGTTTATGACCGTTCTAAGGGTAAAGGTCATGCTTTGCATCTTACTTGGGATGCAACCGATGAGCTAACCGTCAAATCTATCAGCGCTTATCGTAAAGTCGAGTTTGATGATAAGGGCGACTATGATGGGCATGTTATTGCTAATCCTATGGCTCCGCCTATTTATGTGATTGATGGCAATATGTATGCTGTTTCAGGCTTCCAAGGCCAAAGAAACACAAAAACTGAACAACTTTCGCAAGAGTTTCAGTTAATTGGTAATTATGACAGCGTAAGTTTTGCCACAGGTCTATTTTACTTTGATGAAGATAGTGAAGCTTATAATCCTTTCACATTACCCGCGTTAGGTTTAATTCCAGGTTCAACAGGCATTGTTGATAACCGCTATGGCGTAAAAAGCGAATCGGTAGCGGCATTTGGACAAGCAGATTGGTCGGTAACGGATGAGTTGATTTTGACGGCTGGTTTGCGCTGGACACGCGAGAAAAAAGAGGCGTTTTTACAGCGTGTTGATGGAACATTGACGCAAGTAAATCTTCCTGGAGGCGGATCGATTAATGTTCAAGCCTTTGGTGGCGATGTGCCTTATACCAAAGCAGAAAAAACATGGAATAACATTACGCCTATGGCAGCAATTAGTTATTTCTGGGACGATAATATCAACACTTATTTTAAAGTCTCGCAAGGTTGGAAGTCGGGCGGCTTTAACGGCGAGGCTGGTCCAGATACTGCTGGTGGTCGAACTGCTCAGCAAGTTTTTGAGACGGCTTACAAACCTGAAAAAGTAACCGCTTATGAGTTAGGTATGAAGGCGCGTTGGTTTAATAACCGTTTGCAGACCAACGTAGCTTACTTCTTTCACGATGCTAAAGAAATGCAGTTATCTAAATTCTTAGTAGGTGCGCAAACAGAAGTTATTAATGCGGGTAAAGCAGAAATTCAAGGGCTTGAATTAGACGTTATTGCTCAGATAAGCCGTGGTTTTAGTGTGAATGCCAGCTATGGTTTAACCGATGCAAGGTATAAAAAGCACGAACCAGCGAAAACTTATGCTGCCGACCCTAAGGGTAAGAAAAAGCCACATTTCCCTTATACACCTAAACATACCGCATCTTTGGGCTTGGATTATGTTGCCCAGTTGAGTCATGCAGAGTTACGCGCTCGCTTGGATTATAGTTGGACAGATGACTACAACACCTTTGATGTGCCTGATACCGCTTACGTAACACATGTTAAAAGCCATGGTATTTTGAATGGACGTATTGCTTTGGCAAATATGGCGTTGGATAGAGAGGGTAAACAAACATTGGAAATTGGTTTGTGGGGTAAAAACCTAACAAATGCACAATACCGTATTAATGGTATTCCTGTCACGGGTTCAGATGTTGTTACTCGGCAGACTAAAACCATTGGCGCTATCAACTTCTACGGTGATCCTCGTACCGTTGGTGTTGACTTAGCATACAAGTGGTAAGAGTTAATACAACCAACAAAAATCCCCGCGCAAGGCGGGGATTTTATTAGAGGCAAGCTTAAATACGAATGCCGCCGTCCATCTCAATAATACGTCCTGTAAAGTAATCATTTTCAGCAATATAAATAGCTGTTTGTGCGATTTCAGCGGGTTGGCCTAAACGTCCTAAAGGAATCATTTTTTCCATTTTTTCTAAGGCTTCAGGCTTCATGCTGGCTACCATTTCAGTGGCAATAAAGCCCGGTGCGATGCCCGCGCTACGAATACCAAAACGCGATAATTCTTTTGCCCAAGTAACGGTTAATGCCGCAACGCCCGCTTTTGCTGCGGAATAGTTGCTTTGCCCCATATTACCAGCTTTGCTTAGGCTGGAAATATTAATAATCACGCCTTTGGTTCCTTGCTCAATCATTTTGGTTGCCGCTTCACGACCGCATAAAAACACGCCTGTTAGGTTTACATCCATAACCATTTGCCATTCTTGTAATGACATACGTTTTTCTACCTTGCCGTCTTTCGCTTTAATCATTAAGCCGTCGCGGGTAATGCCTGCGTTATTGATTAAGCCATCTAAGCCGCCCAAATCGCTGACTACTTGATTAAACAATTGTTCAACTTCTTGTTCGTTGGCGATATTGATTTTGTAACTGCGTGCTGTGCCGCCTAATTGTTCACATTTGGTAACGGCTTGCTGTAAACGCTCTTCGTTTAAATCAACCAGTGCTAACTTTGCGCCTTTGGCTGCAAACGCTTCTGCCATTGCAAGCCCCAAGCCTTGTGCGCCACCCGTAATTACAAATACTTTGTCAGTAATGTTCATTTGATTTTTCCTGTATGATGAGAACAATAAAAGAGGGCATTCTAGCTTACTTAGCGTGTTTTCTAAAATCAGTTATTAAGGAGAGTGCGATGTTTTTTCTGATCTTATTTGTTTTGCTGCCTATTATTGAGATTACCTTGCTGATCAAAATTGGCGCGTCTATTGGTGCTTTTGCTACTATTTTGTTACTGATTTTATCGGCTGTGCTAGGTATTCAATTACTGCGCATTCAAGGTTTTTTTGCATTATTAAAACTGAATGAAAATATGCAGCGCGGCGAAGTACCAACGGAACATATATTAGCCACAATGCTGTTGGCAGCGGTTGGTTTGCTGCTGATTATCCCTGGCTTTTTTACTAGCATCATTGGCTTTATTGGATTATTGCCGGTAGTGCGTCATTTAATTGCTAAACGTTGGATTGCGAAGCAAGTTGGCACGATGCACAGCACGATTATTGAAGCAGAGTTCTATCGCACCGAGCCACAACGCCCGATTATTGAAATTAATCCTGAAAATAAAGATTAATTCCTAAAAAATTCTATCGCAGCCCTTGAAATCCATTTTTTAGCCCCTATCTATGCGCTAGCGTTAACGCCTTTTACAAAAACGACTTCTATTTAGGAGAAAACAACAATGAATATTCGTCCGCTATATGACAATGTAGTGATTAAACGTCAAGAAGAAGAGACCGTCTCAGCTGGTGGTATCGTTTTGCCAGGTTCTGCTAAAGAGCGTCCCAATCAAGGTGAAGTAGTTGCCGTAGGCACTGGAAAAATATTAGACAACGGAGAAGTTCGTGCTTTGCAATTGAAAGTTGGCGACAAAGTAGTATTTGGTCAATATTCAGGTAATACCATCAAAATCGGTGGTGAAGAGCTAATCATTATGCGCGAACAAGACGTGTTCGGCGTAATTGCTTAATTGTTAACGAAAATTTGAATTTAAGGTAAGTAAGTTATGGCAAAAGATATTTTATTTGGTAGTGATGCACGTCAAAAAATGTTGGTTGGCGTGAACGTTTTAGCCGACGCAGTAAAAGCAACTTTAGGGCCAAAAGGTCGTAACGTTGTATTAGATAAATCATTTGGTGCGCCAGTGATTACTAAAGACGGTGTTTCTGTGGCAAAAGATATCGAATTGAAAGATAAATTCGAGAACATGGGCGCACAGATGGTTAAAGAAGTGGCGTCAAAAGCAAACGATGAAGCGGGCGACGGTACCACCACGGCAACAGTTTTAGCGCAAGCGATTGTTAACGAAGGCTTGAAAGCAGTTGCGGCGGGCATGAATCCAATGGATTTAAAACGCGGTATCGACAAAGCAGTTATTGCAGCGGTTGAGCAAATCAAAGCCTTGGCTAAACCTTGTGAAGACGCTAAAGCGGTTGAGCAAGTGGCAACTATTTCTGCTAACTCAGATGCAAGCGTAGGTAAAATTATTGCCGAAGCGATGCAAAAAGTATCTAGCTCAGAAGGTAAATTAAATACTAACGGCGTTATCACGGTTGAAGAAGGCCGTGGTTTAGAAGACGAGTTAGAAGTGGTTGAAGGTATGCAGTTTGACCGTGGCTACTTGTCTCCTTACTTCATTAACAACACACAAAACATGAGCGCAGAAATCGAAGCGCCATTTATTTTGTTGGTTGATAAAAAAATCTCTAACATCCGTGAATTGTTACCGGTATTAGAAGGCGTGGCTAAAGCGGGTAAGCCGTTAGTGATTGTTGCTGAAGACGTTGAAGGCGAAGCATTGGCAACCTTGGTTGTTAACAATATGCGCGGCATCGTTAAAGTTGCAGCATGTAAAGCGCCTGGTTTTGGTGACCGCCGTAAAGCTATGTTGCAAGATATTGCGGTATTAACCGGTGCCACCGTTATTTCTGAAGAAGTTGGTTTGGATTTGGAAACCACAACATTAGAGCATTTAGGTAATGCAAAACGTGTTGTGATGGATAAAGACAATACCACCATTATTGACGGCGCAGGCGATGCTGAAGCGATTAAATCACGTGTTGCTGAAATCCGTGTGCAAATTGAAAATACAACGTCTGATTATGACCGTGAAAAATTGCAAGAGCGCGTAGCTAAGCTAGCTGGCGGTGTTGCGGTTATTAAAGTAGGTGCTGCTACTGAAGTTGAAATGAAAGAGAAAAAAGCGCGTGTTGAAGATGCATTGCAAGCGACACGTGCTGCGGTTGAAGAAGGTGTTGTGCCTGGTGGCGGTGTAGCACTAGTTCGTGCAGTTGCAACGATCAGTGGTTTAGAAGGTATTAACCAAGACCAAAACGCGGGCATCAAAGCGGCATTACGTGCGATGCAAGCGCCATTACGTCAAATCGTTGCTAACGCAGGTGATGAACCATCTGTTGTGTTAGACAAAGTGTTACAAGGTGAAGGTAACTTCGGTTATAACGCAGGTACTGGCGAGTACGGCGATATGGTAGCGATGGGTATTTTAGACCCTGCAAAAGTTACCCGTTCAGCGTTACAAGCGGCTGGTTCAATCGCTGGCTTGATGATCACCACAGAATGTATGGTAACGGATGCTGTGGAAGATAAAGCAGACCCAATGGCAGCTATGGGCGGCATGGGTGGAATGGGCGGCATGGGTGGTATGATGTAAGCCGCGCTCGACCCGTTTGATACTAAAAACCCCAGCTTGCTGGGGTTTTTAGTTTTGGCTTTGAGCGTTTTTTAGTCGCGGCTAATTTTTTCGCAAATAAATAACTGAAAAAAACTAAAGCTGGCTTTGGATTGATACATAGCCAAGGGCAATGAGAAAGTCGGTGTTAAATTGGGCATAACAAATCCACCGATAAATGTGTGCTTTTTAATAGCCAATTTTTGTTCGGTAAATAAACGGCTGAGCAATTTACGTGATGAGCGAATAGCGCCACGCTCACGTTTGGTCATAAATGCACCAAAGAAAATCATGGGATTGTTGCGATTTGGCTCATTAATCACCACATATTTTTTGCTAACACGGCGCATTTCTTTGATGGCTAATGCGGGATCTTCTAGGTGGTGTAGTAGATTGGAAGCAAACACGATATCGAAGCTATTGTCTTCAAAAGGTAGCTCATAAGCCGAACCCACTTGTTTCGTGCTAGCCGGGTTGTACTGTAATTGGTTGGCAGATAAGTCGAGGGCTGTGAGCTGGCAATCTTGTTCAAAATACTGAGCAAAATAGCCGTTACCAGAGCCAACGTCTAAAACAGTCTTGCCCGCAAGATCGAGATTTTCTTTAAGCCATTGATATTTAGGCAAGGAAAATGCCTGAATAACAGGATGGTTGTATAAACGTTCTTTACTTTGTGCGTAGTAGTCACGCGTCGATTGTTCAACAGACATTATTTTTCTTATTGTTAGAGTTAGATTGGTTATTTTGCAGAGTTTCAGTCGTTTTGCAAACAGTTTAGCAAGGCATTTATTTTATTAAAGCATTCTTGATATTCGTCATCGGCATTTGAGTCGATGGTGATGCCGCCGCCTGCCCATGTGGTTATTTGCTGACTTTGACAAGTAAGGGTGCGAATCGCAATATTTGAATCAAAATAACCGTTATCGCTGGCAAGAAAGATAGAGCCGCAATAAATGCCGCGTTCGCTTGACTCCAATGCTTGGATTATCTGACAGGCGCGAACTTTGGGAGCGCCGGTAATGGAACCGCCAGGGAAGCTGGCAAAGAATAAGTCCCAAATACTGTGCTCGTTGCGCAATTTGCCGTGAATAGTGCTAACCAAGTGATGAACATTGGCAAAACTTTCCAGCGCGCAGAGGGGGTTAACGTTGACGCTATTGGGACGGCAGAAACGGTTAAAGTCATTGCGCATCAGATCCACAATCATAATATTTTCAGCACAGTTCTTGATGCTATGGATTAATTCTTGTGCAAGTTGTTGGTCGGTTTCTATGTGCTGGCTGCGAGGGGCGGTGCCTTTAATCGGTTTGCTTGTCACATCTTGCTGTTGCGCGGCAATAAAGCGTTCGGGCGAAATGCTGAGTAAAGTGCGGTCAGGGTGATTGATGAATGCCATGTAAGGCGAAGGCACTGCGTTACGAAGTTTTTCATAAGCGCTAAATTCACTGCCTTGGTAGGGCGCGGTAAATTGTTGAGCATAGTTGACTTGGTAGCAGTCGCCCGCTTGAATTAAATGCTGTATTTTCGCGAAGCTTTGTTGGTATTGCGCTTGGCTAATAGTGGTTTGGAAGCTTTGTTGCAGTTGAAATGGAAATTGATTGATATGTGATTGCAGTATTTGCTGAATGCGTTGAAGTAATTGTGCTGGCGTTTTATCTGCTAGCCAAATGAGCTGGCAGCTTTGTTGTTGGTGGTCTTGAATAATTGCCCAAGTGTAGTAACCCGCCCAGAATAATAATTGCTGCTCAGCGAGTGTTTGGCTTTTCGGTTCAATAAAGCCGCCTAATTCATAATTTGCGAAACCGAGCCAGCCGCTTGTAAACGGTAGGTCGTTTTGGTCGGTTGATTGATGACGTAATAATATCTGTTTGAGCTGCTCTAGGTTATCTAACCGATGAGTGTTTTTGTCACTGTCGATATGCGTGATTCGTTCAGAATAAATAGCCAGTTGCTGTTCTGGCCACGCGCTAAAAATATCGTAGCGCCCTTGTAGTTGCTGGGGCTTGCCTGAATCAAGCAAAATCGCGTGCGCTTCGCCACTAAAAGCCCGAAACAAATCGCAGCTATTGGGGGTGTAAGGAAGGTGGAGCGATTTTAACAAGACAAATA
>CAZMQC010000014.1:7411-17379 GCA_964568295.1 uncultured Spongiibacteraceae bacterium
AAATCGCAGCTATTGGGGGTGTAAGGAAGGTGGAGCGATTTTAACAAGACAAATACCTATAGTGAAAACCCCGCCATTTTACTTGTAATTTCATTGGATTGCAGTGTTTTAAAGTGATTGTTTGAACGTCTTTGTAATTGACTTTTTAGAGCTGAATCTATATGTTTAGCGGCTTTAAATTGAATAGAAATTCACTTTCAGTTTTCTTTTCAATAAATCGAATTATTTCAGCCATCTGGAAATTACTCATGACAACAAACGTAATCCCATCTCTTGATAATCCGTTCAGCGAAAAACAGGAAGTTGAATTTGTTGTTCCAGGTCAAGCAAGCTATGAACCTGGTCTGTACGAAGCAACCCTGAAAAAAGGTTTGGATCTACAAGAGCGTCCTTTTAAAGCCGCCTCTGAATCGAGCGTTCAACGTCAGCACTTGAAAAAGCGTATGACGATTTGGGAGCGTATTCGCGTTTTAGCTGATAAAGATTCAGAGCCTACTGTTTTGTTCCAAAACTGGGGGCCAAATTTAGATGGCGCGTCACTCGTTACCGCGATTGTTAAGGTTAAAGGACGTGATGTTGCTTTGTACGGCCACGATTTTACCGTGCGTGCAGGTTCTATGGATGCAACTAACGGTCAAAAACTAGCCAATTTATTTGAATTGGCCGCTAAACGTAAAATCCCATTAGTAGGTTTAAACGACTCAGCGGGTGCTTATATTCCTGCTGGCGTTGGTGGTTTAGATGGTTATGCCACGGCGTTTACTGCTTTGCGTAAGTTAAACGGTGTTGTGCCAAGCATCATGTGTATGTTTGGTTTTAACGCAGGCGGCGGCTCTTATTTGCCACGTCAAGGTAGCTTTTTAATTCAACCTAAAGATACTTTCTTTGGTTTAACGGGTCCTGGCGTTGTTAAGTCAGTATTGGGTGAAGATGTCACACCCGATGAATTGGGTGGGCCTAATGTTCACGGTGCATCAGGTGTAACCGACTTTATCGTTGAAGACGAAGTGGCCGCTTTGCAAAAAGTGATTGAGATTCTTGATTACTTACCTGGCAATAACGAAAGCAATGCGCCTTACCGTCAGTCTTCGGACGCTGGCAATCGCAAAACTTGGGATATTGATATCCTCATGAAAAAAGCGTTGAACTCGCCGACTGGTTTTAATACACCAATTGATGTGTCGATTATGGTGCAACAATTATGCGACCATGGTGACTACTTAGAATTCCAACCCGATCGCGCGCGTAATACCGTGTGTGCATGGGGGCGCTTAAATGGCAACGTGGTTGGTTTCGTAGCTAACAACTCAGCAGTGGCTTCAGGTCAAATTGATATTGATGCCGCATACAAAAATGCACGTTTCATTCGTTTCTGTAATTTATACAATATCCCAATGATCTTTATGGAAGATACTACTGGCTTCTTACCAGGTAAAGATCAAGAAACGGGCGGTATTGTACAAGCGGGTCGCGCCATGTTAGATGCGATTATCGACTTGCGTACACCACGTTTCTTAGTATTAATTCGTAACGCGTTTGGCGGTGCTTATGCGTCGTACAACAACTACCCAACTGGTGCGGACTTTGTTTGCGCATTGCCAACCACGCGTTGTGCGGTAATGGGGCCAGCAGGTGTTGAGTACGTGTTTAAAGATGAAGTACGTGCGATTCGTGGCAGTGTGAAAAAACGCATTGAAATCTTGGTCGCAGAAAAACAAGCCGAAGGTCTGTCAGCGGAAGATGCTAAAGCGCAAGCAACTGCTGAAATTGCGCAATGGCAGAAACAAGAAGAAGCGGTGCTTGCTCAGAAATACGAAGAGCGCTTAATGAATGCTAACGAAGCGCTAAGCTTGGGCTCAATTTCACAAATTGTTATGCCGTCTGATTTGCGTCAAGTATTGGCGGATCAAATGGATTTCCATATGAGACATTACAAAGCTGAGCCGATGTCAGGCGTACAGCGTGAATTCCATTAATTGAGCAGAATTAAACAAGAGGCCACTAACGTGTCTAAACAAGATTATTATTTGAACAACCCTCTGATTCATAAGAATCGCCAATTAGCTGCTCATCCGTCAGAATGGGTGCGTAGTTTCGCTGTAACGGCATTAAAGCCATTGATTATTTGTCGTGGTCCTATTCGTAAAGAAGCGATGGATGTGTTCGATGAGTTAGGTATTCATGGTTACGGTATTTTGTTGTCTGAAAAAGACTCGATTACCTACCCTAATGCGCTATCACCTGAATTACGTAAGTTGACCGACCCAAATCGTGTGCACCGCGTACCTGATTACACTGGCGCGACTAAAGAGGAGCGTCAACAACGCATTAAACAAATCGTGAATATCGCTAAAACCAATGGTTATGACTCGATTTACGCAGGTTACGGCTTTATGTCGGAAGATGCGGAAATGGTTTCTGCAATGGAAGACGCGGGCCTAATTTTTATCGGTCCGGGATCATATACGCAAAAAGCAGCGGGCATGAAAGATGAGGCGAAGCGCACCGCTTTAGAAGTGGGCGTATCGGTAACGCCGGGCGTTAACAATGCAACCAGTATTGCTTTGCGTAATAAGTACGGCGATAACGGCTTACAAAAGTGTATCGATGAGTTCAAATTAAATGTTAATTTGGCGGATTACAGCAATCTTGAAGAGCAATGTTTAGCGGTTCTAGCAGCTTCTTACCAAGCGGGCGTTGACGTAATCACCGCAGCCGATATTGGCGAAGCATTAAAGCAAGAAGCAGCGCGTTTATTCCGTGATAAACCGAATAATCGTTTCCGTTTAAAAGCGATTGCTGGTGGTGGCGGTAAAGGTCAACGTATTTTACAAGCGCCAAATAGCTATGAAGGCAAAGACTTGGACGAGAAGATTGCTAAAGCAGTCGAACCAGTGCCTACCTTGGTGCGCGAGTGTTTAATCGAGCTGAAAACCAATGGCGTCGGCGATAACAAAAACGTTTTGATTGAAATGAATATCGAAACGACTCGTCACCAAGAAATCCAAGTGGTGGGTAATGGTGAGTGGTGCATGACTATGGGCGGTCGTGACTGTTCATTACAAATGCACGAACAAAAATTGCTCGAAGTTTCAGTAACTCAAGAAGAGTTGGCTGAAGCGAAAGCCGAAGCTGAAAAAGCAGGTCGTAAAGCGGAAGCAGAGCAGTTAGCGAGAGATATTCAAATCCTTGCCAAAATGGAAGATGAAGGTGCTATTTTTGGTAAAGCGGTTAAATTGAATTCTGTGGGTACCTTTGAGTGTATCGTTGATGGCGAATCGCACTATTTCATGGAAATGAATACCCGTATTCAGGTTGAGCACCGTGTAACAGAATTGTGTTACGGTTTGCGCTTTACTAATCCCGATGATCCGAACGATTATTTTGAAACTGAATCATTGGTTGAGGTGATGGCAATTTTGGCGTTACACAATAAACGCGTGCCTAAGCCAACCCGTTTCTTGCGCAACAAAGCTTCGGTTGAGGCGCGTTTGAACGCAACTAACCAAGCGTTACAGCCTCACGCGGGCGGCATCATTAAGAAATGGTCTGACCCGATTGAAGGTGAAATTCGTGATGACCAAGGTATTAGTATGCATAACCCAGATACGGGTATGTTTATGCAATACCGTTTGGCTGGTGCGTATGACTCGAACGTGGCGTTGTTGTTAACCGTTGGTAGTAGCCGTTTAACGACTTATGAAAAAATGGCTGAAGTGTTGCGCTTAACCATTTTGCGCGGTACAGATTTGCAAACCAACCTAGAATTCCACTACGGTTTGGTGAATTGGTTTATTGGTAACAATATTAACGCGCGTCCAACCACACGTTTTATCGTGCCTTATTTAACGGCAATTGGTCAGTTAAAAGAGCAAGCTAACCAAGTGGATTTGAACTATGCGTTTAATAGCATCTTGAAAAAAGCAGTGGCTGCGGCTGGCGATAATAAAGAGCTTGCCAAAGCGACGCAATCAGCGGTTGAACGTAAGCGTAGCTTATTGTTACGCCCGATTGAGCGCTTGTTTGAGCAGCCTCATTACCTAGCTGGTTGGTTGAGCTTAAATAAAGATAAGTTCAAAGTGAATGGCGACCGTATTGAGTGGATTGAAAACCCGATTAAAGTATTGGCAGACGCTTACCACTACTTGAATATGGAATACAAAAAAACAGCGCCTGCTGCTTATGTGATTTGGAATCATGATAAAGCCATTTTGGATGATGCTTTGGATTTCTATGCGAAACTTGAAGCGAAGTTGAATGTAGGCTCTTATCAAGAGTTGTTGCTCGAATTGAAAGCGAATAATCAGTGTGGTTGCCACCCTGATGAGTGGCAAACCATTCAGGCTGCGCACGCAGGTTATCAGTTAGGTACTGAAATCTATAATGTATTGCCTTACTTGGCGCTACAAACAGGCTTCTTTGATTTGTCAGTCAATGATGATTTAAGCATCAATATTCCTGAGAAATTAAATGAAAAAGCATTGCAAGATGCGATGGCGAAAGTGTTGGTGCCACCGCCAGTAGCAAGTTCAGACGAAATTGTTGCTGCATCGGGTGGTATGTTCTATTCGCGTGAATCGCCAGAGCATGGCAAGTTTGTAGAAGAGGGCAGTCACTTTGCTAAAGGTGAGCCTTTATACATTGTTGAAGTTATGAAAATGTTCAACAAAATCTATGCGCCATTCTCAGGTACGATTGATAAAGTATTGGTGGATATTGACGGCACGATCATTAAAAAAGGTCAGCCTTTGTTCAAGATCACGCCTGATGAAGTTATCGAAATCGAGACACCTGAGCAGATTGCAGCAAGACAGAAAGCTTATACCAATAACTTTCTGGGTAAGCTGTAATTCAGCGATAAAAAAACCGGCCTAGCGCCGGTTTTTTTTATATCTTTAGTTAAGCAGGATGGTTTTGGCGCGTGGTTTTTATCGTATGAAAACGAAATAAATTGCTGCTATCGCTGCAATGGCTGCGATTGATGAAAACACACCGAGTAGAATACGTTTATGGCGTTGATGCTCAGCAAGAATAATATCTAACGAGTCATCGGTGCGGTTGCCAATTGATGTGGGTTTGGTTACCCAGTTTCGTTGGTTGTTGGCGTGTTCCCAAGAGGTCTGGGTATCGTCTTCTTCGTGCTCTAACGGTTGATTAGCGTTCGTATTTGCTGTTTGCCCCTTGCTGCTCGGTGCAATCAATTGAAAGCTTAAAACATCCAGTTTAATCATATCGCCATCTTTAAGATTGGCTTCTTTGATTTTTTTGCCATTAACGTAGCTGCCATTAGCCGACTCTAAATCGCGTAGTAGTAAGGTTTGTCCAGCTAGCATAAATTCAGCATGACGGCGTGAAAGATGGCTACCTGGAATAACGATGTCGCAGCTGTTATCGCGACCAATCACGGTTTTGCTACCTAAGGTAAAGGTTTGCCCATCCAGCCAGTTGCCTACTGCTTTAAGGCGCCAAGTTGAAGTATTGGCTTCTTTCTCCAAAAAGGGTGATACGACCATTTTAGGATTAATGATTTCGAAAGTAACGTCACCTAAGCGGAAGTTGTCATTATGTTTAAGAGTGCGTTTGGAGCCAGCGGGAATGCGCTGATCATTCAGAAAAATGGGTGTGTTAAAAGTCAAATCAGCCAGATAAACCTTATCGCCATCGACTTGAATCTTAACTTTGCAGCTTTCTGCTTTATTATTGGTGAAAGCAAGATCGCCGCTGCCGTCGTTACTAATAATGGTATTTTCCTTTACTAGCCATATAGCAGTTTCAGGTTTAGATTTTTCCTGAATTTTGAACATGGAACGCAGAGACTCCTACAGAATTGACCAATATGGTAAAAACGCCCAACTAAAGTGGTGAAAAATAACACTTTATTACAGAACTGAAAAGGTTTTAACGATTTTATTTTTGTGAAGTGCGACACGCATGACGCGTTTATCGCCTACTTTGTTAATAAAATAACTTTAAAACCGTCTTGTTGAATCAGCGTTTGCTGTTGTTTGAAAAAAGCGCATGCTACTTTTTCTAAGCCGATAAATTGATTAACCACGAATAGCGCGCAGCCTTTGGTTTTTAACGCTCTAGCGGCATTCTGGCAAAATAACGCAATGAGCTGTTTACTATGTTCAAAGCCTTGATGAAAGGGTGGATTGCAAAGGATTAAGTCGTAGCTATTGGCATCGGCATGTGCGGCGCAGTTGTCAGCAAACACCTTGCCATTCATGTTGTAGTGCTGAAAGTTCTGTTGAGCGGCAATGATGCTGGCGGCGTTATTATCGGTTGCGTCTATAAAGTCAAAGCCTAATTGTTTGGCGCGAATACTTAGATAACCGTAGCCGCAGCCTAAATCGAGTATTTTGCTGTTGAGAGAAAAAGTAAGTTGTGCAAGTTGCTCGATCAGTAGATGGCTGCCTCGGTCAATTTTTTGCCAGCCAAAAACGCCTGGCTTGCTATAAAACACCAAGTCGTCGAGTTGAATTCGCTGGGTGTTGGGATAAGGATTTTGGTAGCGGCATTCTGTTGGCTTGGAAATTGTAATCAGCTGTAATTGTTTTTTAAACTTTTGCTTTTCAATCTGCGCATCACAGTTCTCAGTGAGGAATTTATATAAGCTTTCAATGCCTTCTTCGCGATAGCCGATTAAATGTAATTGCCCTGATTGGCCAAGTTTGCTGAGCAAGGCGGTAGCGATGTGTTGGTTGAGCAGTTTTTCCTTGGCAATGCGAAAATAAGCGTGTTGCAAACTTTGCTCGGCGATGCCTGTAAAGTCGAAATCGTTATAAAGACAACGTGATACCGTTTGTTGATAATGCTTGTACAAATCGTAGCGGTTGCTGATGCAAAGCCCTTGAAAGTTGTCTAGATGCAACCGTTGTGAGTTTTCGTCAATACAAAGTAATGAGTCATTGCCTGATTGTTGTAATAGTTGTTCAAGTAAAATTGTTTCTGGCATTAGAAAGACTCAATTTCTATTCGAGTAAGCGGGCGAAATTCGCCAAGCGCTAAAGTTTCTTGCTCAAGGTTAAGCGATGCGATTGCATAGCGGTGCAACGATACCACATGATTGCCAATAGCTGCGAACATGCGACGTACCTGATGATACTTACCTTCATGTAGCGTAATATTGCAACAATTGTTAGCTAGGATTTCGATTTCACAGGGAGCGGTTTTTTTGCTTTCTGAATGCAATAATACACCTTGTTCTAGCGCTTTTTTTTGCTCTATCGGCAGTGGGTGCTCTAATTGCACTCGATAGCTTTTGCTTTTATTGCTGTTGGGATGGCTGACACGGTGGCACCATTGACCATCGCTACTAATCAACACCAGTCCTGTCGTTTGCGCATCAAGCCTGCCAGCAAAATGTAGTTTTTTATCTTGTTGAGGCAATAAGCGTAAGGCAGAAGGGTAGCCATCGTCATCGTGCGAACAAACATAATCCAGCGGCTTATTCAGTAGTATGTATTGCTCTTGAGGTAGCGTAATGGGTGCGTCATCAAAATACACGGTGCAATTATCGGTAATTTGCTGTGCCGTGTTAGTTTGTATTACTTGATTAACGCTCACACGTTTTTGTTTGATTAAGCGTTTAGCATCGCTTCGACTAATATTGAGGGATTGGCTTAGCCATTGATCAAGGCGCATAAAGAGTTGTGGTGCAGCTAAAATTTGCCCATATTCTACGGGATAAGCAACGGAAGTTGAAGTTTTTTGCCTAGTGTCAATTTTATAAAAGTACTAAAAAACTTTCGATTGTTTGCGGTTTGTGGTATAAAGCGCACCGACATTTTCAGATGTCAAAAAAACTTAACTTAAAAATCCACACACATACCGACACATAATTTTGGGTGCAACGTAAGTTGTTGAATTATGGGGTATGTGGAGGCTTAACCCTTATAGAGGAAATCTTATGTCAGTTACAATGCGCGAAATGCTACAAGCAGGCGTTCACTTCGGTCACCAAACCCGTTACTGGAATCCAAAAATGAAAAAATACATTTTTGGTGCACGTAACAAAATCCATATCATCAACTTAGAGCAAACTGTTCCTGCGTTTAACGATGCATTAGATTTCGTTAAAGCGCGTGCAGGCGAAGGCAGCAAAATTTTGTTTGTAGGTACTAAGCGTTCTGCGAGCAAAATTATTCAAGAAGAAGCGACACGTGCAGGTATGCCTTACGTGAGCCATCGTTGGTTGGGCGGTATGTTGACCAACTATAAAACAATTCGTAAGTCAATTAAGCGTTTGCGTGACCTAGAAGCGCAAAGCACCGACGGTACTTTCCAAGCATTAACTAAAAAAGAAGCGTTAATGCGTACCCGCGATATGGAAAAATTAGAGCGTTCAATCGGTGGTATTAAAGATATGGCTGGCTTGCCAGATGCAATTTTTGTTATCGACGTTGATCACGAAAACATTGCTATTCAAGAAGCTAATAAATTAGGTATTCCTGTTATCGGTATCGTGGATACTAACAGCAATCCAGCGGGCGTTGATTTCGTTATCCCAGGTAACGATGACGCTATTCGTGCGGTTAAGTTGTATGCATCAGCGGTTGCAAACGCTTGTATCGAAGGCGCAAGCAAAGCAACTGGCAAAGTTGCTGTCGCTGAATTCGAAGAAGCTGCGGCAGCGGAAGAAGTGGCTGCTGAGTAATTCGCATATCACGCATAAAGGGGCGTTAAGCCCCTTTTTTCAACCTAAATTTTATCAGTAAGTAAAGAGGACAAAGAGATGGCGGTTATTTCAGCTACCCTAGTAAAAGAATTGCGCGAGCGTACTGGCTTGGGCATGATGGAATGTAAAAAAGCATTGCAAGATACCAACGGCGATATCGAGTTGGCGATTGAAGAATTACGCAAATCAAGCGGCATGAAAGCAGCTAAAAAAGCAGGCCGTGTGGCGGCAGAAGGCGCAGTTGCAGTACGTGTTGCAGAAGATGGCAAATATGCGTCGATTGTTGAAGTTAACAGCGAAACCGATTTCGTGGCACGTGATGCAGGTTTCCAAGCATTTGTTGCGCAAGTGGTTGATAAAGCATTTGCTGATCGCTCAACTGACGTTGCTGCTGTAACCGAAGGCGAAATCGAAAATACTCGTCAAGGTTTGGTGCAGAAAATCGGTGAGAACATCGGTGTGCGCCGTATTGCGGATATCAGTGGTGATGTTGTAGGTGCTTATGTGCATGCTGGTAGCCGTATTGGTGTTTTAGTGGCATTGCAAGGCGCTAACGATGAAGTGGCTAAGGATGTGGCGATGCATATTGCTGCGGTTAACCCACAGTTTGTATCACCTGAAGCGGTTTCTAGCGAAATTATCGACAAAGAAAAAGAAATTTTAACTGCACAAGCGGCAGAAAGCGGCAAGCCAGCTGACATCATTGAAAAAATGATTGGCGGTCGTATTCAAAAATTCTTGGCAGAAATCAGCTTAACCGAACAAGCGTTTGTTAAAGATCCAGATACCACTGTTGGTAAATTGGTGAAAGCAGCGGGCGGTTCAATTCTTGGTTTTGTTCGCTTTGAAGTAGGCGAAGGTATCGAGAAAGAAGAAAAAGACTTTGCCACAGAAGTTGCAGAGCAGTTGGCGAATAAATAAGCCAACCGAATAAAGAGAGCCTGAATAAGGCTCTTTTTTTATCTGCTTAACCCGTTTCAATCGATACAGTGCTAGAATGACCATTATTTTTAGATGTTGAAACAGAGTATTCTGGTTGAGAGTACTGTTTTTCAAGATTTACTACTAGGTTGAGGTTCGATATGCCAAGTTCGGATAAAAAGTATAAACGTATTTTATTAAAGCTGAGTGGCGAAGCCTTGATGGGTGAATTAGGCTTTGGCATCGATCCTAAAGTGCTAGACCGCATGGCCTTGGAGATTGGTCAGTTGGTTGGCATTGGCGTGCAAGTCGGCTTGGTGATTGGCGGCGGTAACTTGTTCCGTGGCGCGGCCTTGAACGCAGCGGG